>CAYJGG010000028.1:2880-21748 GCA_964369915.1 uncultured Oscillospiraceae bacterium
CTTCAAATTATATCGGCGAAGCTAAAGCAATAGAAATTGCACTTACGCATGCAGGCCTTGCTGAAGCAGATGTATCACATATGCTTTCTAAACTTGACTATGATAATGGTGTAGCAGAATATGAAATCGAGTTTTGGGATGGCACAACTGAGTATGACTATGAAATTAATGCTCTAACTGGAGATATTATTGGATACGATTACGATATGGAAAGTTATGATGCAAAATCTATCACAACGCCAAACACAGCAGACTCTTCAAATTATATCGGCGAAGCTAAAGCAATAGAAATTGCACTTACGCATGCAGGAGTTACTGAAAGTGAAGCTGGTTATATTAAGTGTGAGTTTGACTTTGATGATGGCTACGCTGAATACGAAGTTGAATGGCAAATCGGCAAAGTAGAGTATGACTATACAATTAGCGCCACTGATGGAACGATTTTTGAGCGTGATGTGGATTACGATTAATATTAAATTAAAAAATTTGTAAATTCTTAATACAATAATTAAACCTCACTGAAAATTTATTTCAGTGAGGTTTTTATTTTGGAAAAATTTTTATTATAAATATATTAATATTCAATGGAAATATCAAGATATCGTAATTCCTAGTCCATTCGTTTGTGTTTTGTTTAATTAAAAATTTAATATAAAACATTTTCTTTTTTCATTGCTTTTTATAATTATCTTTGATATATTCTACTCTAAACCCAAATTCTTCTTTCTTTGTAAATCTGCCTTCTTTTTTTCGTATACATCAATGAATTTACTATAGTTTACACTAATTAATTTGATTTTTAGGCTTGCCTTCAATAAATGCTTTCAAATTTTCAACAGCCATATCCATTAATCTCTTTCTAGCTTCAAATGTTGCCCATGAGATATGAGGAGTTATTATTAAATTATCAATTCCAATTAGTGGATTATCTTTTTGCATTGGCTCAACTTCAAGGACATCGATAGCCGCACCATATATATCTTTATTTTTAACTGCTGTTGCCAAAGCATCAATATCAATTAAAGCTCCCCTTGAGGTATTTACAATAACTGCATTTTTTTTCATAGTGGAAATAAGCGATTCGTTTACAAAGTGATAATTATCTTTTGTTAAATTACAATGTAAGCTAACTATATCACTTTTTTGAAAAAGGTTTTCTAGTGAGGTGTATTCAAAGTTGTCCATTTTATAATTTTCATCGTGATATAAATCATACGCCAATACATTCATTGAAAATCCATTTGCCACTTTTGCTACTGCTTTACCTATTCTTCCAAACCCTACAATTCCTATTGTTTTTCCTGAAAGTTCTATTAATGGTGATTTATAAAAACAAAAATCTTTACTTTTAATCCACTCTCCATCTTGCACTGCTGTATTATGTTTTGCCACTTGATTATAAATTTCAAGAATCAACGCAAAACACATTTGTGCAACAGATTCAGTGCCATAAGCAGGTATATTAGTAACAACTATCCCACATTCTTTTGCATATTGAATGTCTACGCAGTCATACCCCGTCGCTAGCACCCCGATATACTTTAATTTTTTTGCACTATCAATCTCTTTTTTTCCAATTTTAATCTTGTTTACTAAAATATAATCTGCATCGCTAATTGCCTGCAATACATCTTTTTGCTCCATTCTATCGTATAATTCTATTTGTGCAAATTCAGAAAATCCTTCCCAAGATAAATCTGATGGATTAAGTGTGTACCCATCTAAAATCACAAGTTTCATAATACTACCTCTATTTTTGATTTATATTTTTTATAACTATATTCAGTTTATAAAAACAATTACAATTCATTAGCGATAAAACATATATTTGAAATCCCATATGTTGCGTTCCTTCTCGCTTTTGAAAACTCGGCTTTATTCTAGCTTCATAGCAAGTATATCCTTCTAAAATTAATTTAAATATCCTACGTTGTTCATTGATAAAAGTATATCTTAGTTAAATTGCCTTGTCAACATTTATAGTAATGTTTTCACAATATACCCCCTATTACTTCTGCCATATCAATCACAAGCTGCTGCAAAATTTGTAATTAATAAAACAAAAATTACAAAAATAAATTTAACTAAAATTAAAACTATTGATACACGTATCATACATACGCTTTTAAGAGAATTTCAATTAAACTTATTGCATTAAATTCTATTCAAGTTTATAATATTAGTATACCCTTGCAAACTATACCATTTTTTAATTTGGAGGAAATTATGCCCCCTTTACATTTACTAATAAAACCAGCAAGTGGCAGCTGTAATATGAGATGTCAGTATTGCTTTTATGCAGACGTTATAGACCATAGACAGGTTGCTAACCGTGGTATGCTATCAAAAGAAAATATGCATATTATTATTGATAAAGCCATTAATTATGCTGATGGTATATTAACTTTAGCCTTTCAAGGTGGCGAGCCTACTTTAATCGGACTTGATTTTTACAAAGACACTGTTAATTATATAAAATCTAAAAATATTAAAAATCTAAATATACAATATGCTATTCAAACAAATGGTATGATTATTAATAAAGAATGGGCAAAATTTTTTAGTGAAAATAATTTTTTAGTTGGCATATCTTTAGATGGTATCCCAAAAACACATAATGTAAATCGCCTTGATAATAAACTCGGTGGCACATTTGATAGAGTTATGGAGAGTATTAACTTATTTCAAAAATACAATGTTGAATTTAATATTCTAACAGTTGTAACTAATGATACTGCAAAAGAGATAAATAGAATTTATAAATTTTATAAAAAGAATAAATTTAATTGGCAACAATATATCCCTTGCATTGATGATTTTAATGAAAAACGTGGCACAAGTAAATACTCATTAACGCCTGAAGTTTATGCTGAATTTTTAAAAGCCAGGTTTGATTTATGGCTTAATGAAATTCAAAATGATAATATTATATGGGATAGATATTTTGAAAATCTATTAATGATATTAAAAGGCTATCATCCTGAAAGCTGTGGTATGAGTGGCACTTGCAGTATTCAAACAGTCATCGAGGCCGATGGAAGTGTTTACCCTTGCGATTTTTATGTTATAGATGAATTATACATAGGCAATATTTTAACTGAAAGTTTTGAAGTTATAAATAAAAACAGAGAAAAACTAGATTTTTATAATATCTCCCATCAAGTCGATGATAAATGCAAAGAGTGTAAATGGTTTAATTTATGTCGTGGTGGGTGTCGAAGAGATAGAGAACCTATGATAGATAATAATTTATCACTAAACTATTTTTGCGCAAGTTATAAAGAATTTTTTGAATATGCTTACCCACGTCTTGCAGAAGTTGCAAGTAGGATATAATTATTGAAAACTACACTTTTCACATAGCTTATTACTCATAAAAAAACTTTAATAAAACACAAAAAATATAAGGAATGGCTAACGCCATTCCTTTATTGTTATAAAAAATCTTCGATTTTTTAAGTATATATCTACTTTTGCTTGCCAAAAATTGCAAAAGCACCGCTTTTTTTATGCACAATATTGCTAAAGTAAATGGGTAAAAAGCTCCCTTATGCTGTTAGCTCACTTATGCCTTAATCATATAAAAATATAGGTTAATATATATTTTTTTAAGATTTTTTTATTGTTGATGAAATCCTTTGCCAAAAATTTCGCTTACATTCGACGCTAAGAAAAATGCACTTGGATCATTCTTTTTTAAATGTCTACGAAGTAAAACTGCTTGATGTGGCGTTAAAACTGATAAAACTATCCATTTTTCACTATGGGTATATACACCCTCGCCTTTCCACATCGTTGCGCCTCTATGAAGTCTATTAATAATAAAATCACATGCTATATCTGGATTTTTTGTAATAATATTCAGCATCTTACGGCGATTTATTGAATTAATAACACTGTCTACTAATACTGCTTTTATAAATAAGCCAAGAAAAGATAGTAGCGCTATTTCTATATCAAATATAAAAAACGAACACATCACAATAATAAAATTGCTTACAAGCTGACCTGTTCCCACGTCCATACCAGTGCGGTCTTTAAAAATCATCGCCACCACATCAGTTCCGCCAGAAGATGCATTAAGATTAAAAGTTATAGCCCCAGCAACTGCAGAAATAAAAATAGAAAAGAATAATTCTAATAATCTATTACTAGTTAATGGTGAATTCATCGGAACTAGCCATACTAACCCTTGATAAAACACGATATATAATATCGAACAATAAACAGTTTTAATTCCAAAATTTTTATTTAAAGCAATAAAGCCAAGTAGTAAAAAACCAGTGTTTAAAGCATTATTATAAACGCTAACACTAATATATGGAAACACCGTATTTAAAATTAATGAAATACCAGCTGCGCCACCCATAGTAAATTGATTTGGAAAAACAAAAAAGTGGACACCAACAGCAAAAAGGAATGATCCTATTGCTAGCAAGAGATATTCTTTTATTTTAATTTTCATCTGCGCATTTTTAAGCATAATAAATATCCTTTATAATGATAGAGTTAATCTAAAACATCTATCATCTTAAAAATTTATTTTTTCTAGTGTAAAAACAGAATCTCTTTTTATAAACTTTGTTTTAATCAAAGTTGTATTAGTATTATTTTTATCTTCGATTAAATCAAAAGCAAATTTGATAGTTTTTTCAACTAAATTTTCAATATCAATACCTAAAACAGTTAAATTAGGTTCACATAATGTGCAGTAAATATAGTCATAAAATGCAACAACTGAAATATCTAAAGGCACTTTATATCCATTGTTTTTTAAGTAATTCACAAAGTAAAATGCTGTTTCGTCGCAATTACAAACGAAGGCAGTGGGCATATTTTCTGGTAAATCAAATTCTTTTTTAAATTCCCATCCATCTCTATCTTCAATAAGCCAAGTATCATCATACTCTATATCATTTTTTAATAAGCATTTTCGATATCCAAAATACTTATCCTGAATATTATTTATATTTTTTATACTTCCTACAAACCCTATTTTTGAATGATTTTGGCTTACTAAATACTGAGTTATATTATAACTTTCTAAATAACTATCTATCATAACACAAGATGTGTTTGGCACATCATAATTATAACTATCTACGATTACAATAGGGTATCCTGTGCTTTGTATTTTATAAAGATATTCTTCTTGAAGTTGTCCTATTGTTATTATTGCGTCCACTTTTTCATTAATTATAAAATTTGGTATTTCAAGATTTTTTATTGAATCTCTATCTGCAATTTCTAAAATAGTATAATATCCTTTTTCTTTTAATTCATTCACAAGCATATTATATATTGATAAGTAATAGCTATGGTTTGGTTTTATGAAATATTCTGGAACTATAACACCTATTGTGTGTTTTATATTGCCATTTAAAACTGGAGCCTTAATCACATACCCCATCTCTTTAGCAACTTCTTTGATTTTTACCCTTAGCTCTTCGCTCACTCCATCTTTATCATTTAAGGCATTAGAAGCCGTAACTTTACTTATACCAAGTTTATTCGATATATCAGTTAATGTTATATTCTTTTTTTGCATTATTTACTCCTGTAATTAATTCTATATCTTAAAAAAATTGCAACAAATACTCCTTTTGGGAGTTATTGATGCTCATTTTTTAATAGCCTACTGTGCATTAAATTTTAAGCTATATATTAATATTAAATTTAGATATATAAACTACTTTTATTATTACATAGTTAAGTAATAAAGTCAATGCGGTTTCTCAAAATTTGTAATAATTTAGAAAAATCTCCCTGCAACTTTTAATAGTTAAGCAGGGAGATTTTTAAATACATATTTGTTGTGTTAATCAAATTAAAGTGTAATTGTAGAGTCGAACTCCATCACTGTGCCTTTAATTCCAGTTTCTTCTGTAAGTTTTTTTGCAAAAGCATTAGGATCTTGCACTATAAATGGGAATGTATTGTAGTGCATAGGTATAACCTGTTTTGGTTTTATCATTTTAGCCGCCCTAATAGCATCTTCACTATCCATAGTAAACATTCCACCAATAGGAAGGATAGCAACATCAATTTTTTCGCATTCTAGTAAAGAGAAATCCGAGATAAGTCCTGTGTCTCCAGCATGATATATCTTCACCCCATCTACTTCAAATAAGAATCCGTAAGCTATTCCTCCAGCTACTCCACTACTATGTGCTGCAGGAAGGAATTTTGCAGTTCCAAAAGGAAACGTCACTTTTCCTCCTACGTTACCTGGTGCAAGATTAACACCTTCATTTAACATAGTTCCGATTTCAGGTATTGCACAAACTGCGCACCCATTATTAGCCGCAATTTCATTGGTGTCTCCAAAGTGGTCACCGTGTCCGTGCGTAACAAAAATCACATCACATTTAATGTCATTAATATTTGCTTTTGAAAGTCCGCTTTGTGAGATAAAAGGGTCTATAAGAAAAGTTCCCTTTTCACTCTCAATTAAAAAGCTTGAATGTCCGAAGTAAGTAAGTTTCATAGTTTTCTCCTTTAATTGTATATTTATCAAAAATCAACAGGATTTTTGAGTTCGATTACAGCTTCTGCTATTTGTGATGGTATAGGTGGGCAACCTTTACAGAAAGGTAGGTCTTTTTTATATTTTGCGGTGCAGTTGCCCACTAAAACCGTATTTTCATCTAGCAAGTCATCTGGTTTAATATCTTTACCTAAGATGATAGTAGCTTTTTTGCTATCTTTGCTATTAAATTTTTCATGATGATACCTAAAAAATTGTATTAAAGCTGCATGACATGCACTACATGCTCCACAATCTCTAACCGCAGGATTAGGATAGTTTTGGTGTAAATCATGATCATTAGCAAGCATGAATTTTTTCGAATAGTCCATATAATTTTCAGGACTTATTTCCAAATCATTTATATCTAAATTTTTAAGTTCTCTTACTAAATTTAAATGGTCGATAGCATCAAACTCCATACCCATTAATTTTAACGCAGTGATATCTGCTGCAATTGCGTTAGAACTTGCCATAACTAATCCCATATCAACAGGAGTTCCTCCTGAAGGGCCAAATCCTTCCATTGCAATTGTTGCATCGATTACAGCATATTTAGGATAGCAAACCTTTGCTAAATCGCAAATCCCATAATCTAAACATTTTCCTTTTCCTTCTTCTGGAACAGGCTTATTTATTCTATGTAGTTTTGTTTTATCTTTTCCATACATACAACCTTTTAGGTTTTTAATGCTTAATGTAACACCTGCGTACATATGTGTTTTCATTACTGGAACAGATACTAAACAATCTACCTCTGTCATAAGTTTTGAAAAGTTTAAGCTATCAACCATTATAGGATCTGGAATTGCTATATTAACTCTTTCAAAATCATCAAGACTACAACATTCCACCTTTTCTTCTTCGCAAACTTCCCAAATTCCAGCAGACTTTAAAGCCTCTACACTATTTGTTCCAATTATAGAGCTATCTCCTACATAAATTTTTCCTGCATTTTGCTCTTTAAAGAATTTTATTAACCCCCTAACTACTTCTGGGTGAGTAGTTAAGCCACTCTTTGCCGCGCCTTTAAATCCAGTGTTAACTTTAAGTAATACACTAAATCCTTCTTTTTCGCCTAGAAAAACAGACTTTATAGCTTTATAAGCATTTTCTGCAGGGTTATCCCCTTTAAAAATATTTACTCTTTCCTTCATATTATACCTCTTTATTTGCAAACCTTTCAACCATTAAATCATCATCATTAATTTGGTCTAGTACTTCAATAATTTCTTGTGGTGGCGCTTTTGTCATAAGACTTACTGCTACGTGCACTATAAGTGTTACAAAGAATGCAACGAAAGTGTAGTGTAGCCAAGTATTGTATCCAAGTTGTTGCCAAGCAAAAACAGAGATAAATCCTACTATCATGCTTACAAGTGCACCTTGTTTTGTTGCTCTTTTCCAGTAAAAGCCTAACACTAGTAAAGGAGAGAACACAGATAATCCACCCCATGCCCACCAGTTTACCCATAATATACTATCAAATGGGTTAAATGCCATGTATATAGCAATTGCTCCTATTGTTACTGAGGCAATACGCCCAACTACTAAAATTTCTTTATCAGTAGCTTCGCCTTTTTTAAGCATTTTGTTGTAAAAATCTTGTGTCACTGCTGTAGTTGCAACGTGTAGCAGTGCATCAGCTGAAGACATTACCGCTGCAAGAATAGCAGCTGTTACAATCCCTACAAAAGCTTGCGGAGTATATTCCATTATCATAACGATAAAGTTTGTGCTTGTATTTGTAGTTTCAGGGAATAAAACGATTGTGCACATATTAATAAAGAATGTTGCAAATAGTAAAAATACACCTGTTGAACCTGCTATAATAGCGCCTTTTGTAGATGATTTTTCAACTTTCATACCCATTAACATTTGAACGATTTGTGGCTGTCCCATGTATCCTAGCCAACCAGCTGAAAGTAGGCCTACAATTGTTATCGGTGATATCCAAGGATTTAGTAATTCTGGATTGTCCATTCTTATTGTGTCCATAACTAATCCAAATCCACCAGTTGAAGTTATTGCAACATATAAACCAACAATAACTGCAAAAATCATAAGCATGCCTTGTATAAAGTCGGTCCAAGCAACCGCTAACAATCCGCCAGCTGAAGTGTATGCTATAACAACTACTGCGCCGATTAATACAGAAACTGTATAATCAAGACCTAAAACTGTTTCAAAAGTAGTTCCTGCTGCCATAAGCTGTGAGCTCATATAAACAGTTATACTAATAAAGATAATTAAAGTAGCAATTACACGAATATATTTTTTGTCTTCATCATAATATCTTGTTTCTAATAAGTCGATAAAACTCTTCGCCTTTGTAACACTAGCAAAACGGCTCACTTTTTTTCCTAAAACAAAGAAATTAATAAATGGAGCAAAACCTGAGGAGAATGCTGTCCAAATTGCTCCGAATCCAGTTGCTGCAACTTGGCTAGGCCATGCAATAAATAGCCATCCACTTAAGCCCGCAGCCTGATGTGAAATAGCTGTTAGTATTGGTCCGAATGAACGACCACCAACTAAGAAATCTTCTGATGTTTTAACTTTTTTTGATGCGCGATATCCTATGTATAGCATCGCAGCCATATACAGAAGAATAATAACAATAATAAGTGTCATGAATTTTTTCCTCCTAAATATAAGGCATCACTGCGCATTGATACCAATTTCATTAATAGTACTATTCTTAATATCATAGTACATCAATTTTAATACGATGTAAATGCACATTTTAGCTAAAAAATACTTTCTCAATTAGTCATTTTAGTTAATATTCTCAATTTTTACCTTATTTTATCATATTTTTATGAGAAAAATCACTTAATCAATCTTTTTTTATTCATTGATTAGTTAAATTTTAATTAATAAATGAATTAGTTTAATTTAATCGTTAAGTATATTTTAAGCTGTTTATTAGCTTGAAACTAGCTTGAGCATATAGATCATTAAAGATTCTTTTTTATTTACGCATCCTCTGTTTTAAGTGCACTGCATTGTTCTAACTCTTTTTATCAAATTTTGACTCTATTTCCAAAATTTTGAGTAATATAAATCTTTTGAACATACTAATTCTAATTTAGCTAAATTCATCTAACAAAAAAATAATTAAGACACAAATAAAAACCTTGATCACTCAAAAGATAATCAAGGTTTTTATTTAATTTTTCTATAAATCCAACTATGTGATCACATAGCAGTTTACTTAATTTTAATTTTACGGCCTTTGCTGTGGACGTGATGGCTGATTTATATTTCCGCCACCGCCTTGTGTAGATAACCTCGCTTCATTCCCATTTCCATCAGTAATCGCACCGCCTGAAATAGTGTAAGTTCCTGATACATCAAGCTCGCTATCTCCACCTGAATAAACAGCATCAACATCGATGGTAATTTCTCCGCCTTCAACAATTAAATCGCCATTTGAATCAATCCCATCGCCTCTTGCTTTAAGCGATATAACTCCGTTTGTAATTTTCACAAAACCAGTTTCACTACTTGCATTAATTGCATCATCTAAAACATTTACAACCATGTTTCCGCCATTAATTGTAACTGTTTCTCCCTCTATCCCTTCATATGCATTTTCAACAATTAAATCTATATCATTTATAACTAAATCTATATCTGCATGAAGTGCATCATCACCTGAAAGAATATTATAAATTCCGCCATTAACGGTTAGATTATTATTAGAATGAATAGCATCTTCATAAGAGGATATATTAAATTCTCCCCCGTTTAAAACTATATCTAATCCTTTAATCCCTTTCATACTATCTTCAAGTTGGCTTGTTACCGAGACAGTATCTCCAGAGCCTTCACCACGTGTAATTTCGTTTAAAACTTCAACAAAACCACCACCAGTTATAATTTCAAAACTTCCATTATCGATTTGAAGAGTTTGCTCGGCACTTATTCCATCGTTCTGTGCTGTAATATTAAAATTACCGCTTTGTATAATTAAAGTCCCTTTACCCACTTCGTCTGCATTTGATGTTTTTAGTCCGTCTTTTCCAGCTGTAATAGTAATATCACTGTTTGAAATCGCTAATAAATCTTTACCTAAAATACCATCTGCAACTGCATTTACTGTAATAGTTGCTCCTTCAATCACTAAATCATCACGAGAGTTAATCCCATCATTATATAAAGTTGTGATATTCAAATTTCCACCACCTGTAATAACTGTGTCTGCTTTTGAATAAATAGCAGCTGAAGGAAATTCCTCATCAGTAGTTATAATTTCACCTTGGCTAACGTTGTTATCGCCTTCTAAAACAATCACTACATCTTGAGCCTCGATAATATTAACTGGCGTTCCATCTTCATTATTTATATTCACATTATTAAAAATTAGATATACTGGTTCTTCATCTATATCTTTATTAACATTCACTGTTATGCTATTATAATCTCCAGAAAATTCATAACTCCCGCTTTGTGTAATCACCACATCAGCGTCTGTAATTATTGCTGTTTCCAAGCTGAAATCTTCTGCAAAAGACGTATCTGGAAACTCACTTTCATAACTTGCATTTTGGTTATCTAATATCACATCTTTTTGTGCAGAAGAGTTTTCGTTATCTGTATTACTACACCCTACTAAAACACTCATCGCTATCACTAACCCCACTGCAATATATCTTTTCATTTCTATATATCTCCTTCTTTTTTATTTTTTTATTATAAAACAAATTACTCCAAAACCTATCATTAAAATCCCTAAACACATCAAATATATTTGATAATCTGATGCTGTTCCTGCTATTTCAAAAATCCCACGAAGCATTGAACTTAATAATAAAGCTATTACTCCTGTGTGATATAGATGAGTCGCAAAGAAATACTGTTTTTTTGTTTTAGAACATATCATTACTATTATACCGCTTAAAACTCCAAAAATCAAAGGATATAAAAACATAAAACTCATGTGTATTGAAGATACCCCATGAGAAAACAAAGAGTAAATATATGAAACTACAAAGCAAAATAATGTTAGTATACTATAAGGTTTTATTCTTTTATTTAAATAAAATTCTTTAACTTGTTTTTTATTATCCAATGTACACAATATCACTCACGCTCCTTTCTTTTATATCCCTTCCGTTTGTTGTTGGATTATTCACAACTTCGCCCATAAACACCATAGTAGCAGAACCGCCACCATCTAAATTATACGCCACTTCACAGCCATATTCATTTAAAACTATTGCCATTTCTTCAAGTGATAATCCTTCGCTTTCGTCTGTGCGTCCATCTGCCACCATAAATATATAATGATTTTCATCTATCATAGCAATAGCTGTTCTAGGATTGCTTGGATCTTCTTTTGCAACTTCACTATTTTCATCAACTATTATTTCGCCATCCGATATTAACCCTGGTCCAAAAGAAAATATCTGCACTGCACCATTTTCTACTAATTCGTTTGCCGATATATCTAATTCATTTACTATTTCCATATCGCCATTTTCATATATAACTAAATCTTCATTTCCACCTTCGGTTATTATATCTCTATATAAATACCCATTTCTTAAAACATATCCATAATCTCTAAAGCCATAATAATCTCCGTTTATCGCAATTATCGCATTATTATCGCTTGCTATTTCTGATGTTTTTTCTTTAACATTTGTTCCAAAAGAGTTTTCAGCAAGCCCTGCTTTTAAAAAAGATGAATCTTCTAATATTATTTCAGCTATATAAATATCAGTTTCAAATTCTCTAATAGTTTCTATATTTACACTAATATTTTCATCAACATAACTTGTGTCTGTGATAATTGGCTCTGTGATAATCTCTTCTTTTTGAATATTCTCTTCAACTTGAATATTTTCATCAGTCTTATCTAAAGTAACTACATTTTGTGGCATAATAAATCTATTTAATAAAGTGAATGCTACATAAAAAACAAAGAAAAGTGTTGCGCAAGATTTCCAGATTACAGAGGCTTTTCTCGATGTTAATTCACTTGCAAACACCCAATTTTTTTGAATAGTATAGCTAAACACAAAAAGAGATAAATCCACAATAATTTTAGCTAAAACAGCGTTTGTAATTATCATTGATAAGCCTGCAGAGCCAATAGCACTCGCTGTCATTATCACTAAAAATAAAACCCAGTATTTTAATGAGCTTTTTATTAAATTCCCCTTTAAGCGAAAAACTGATTTTTTATTTATATAGTAATTAATCATTCCTGATAAAATTCTCGCTAAAACCGTTGCCGTAATTATATTTATTGTATCTTCAAAAGGAAGCAACATTACTGCAAAATAAAAAATAATTATATCTGATAAAAAACCAGCTAAGGAACTTAAAATAAATTTTAAAGGACGCTGATAAATTAATAATGAATCTTTAACAGCGCGAAAATGAGAATTTTTGTTATCGTCATAATATATAGTTTTTATAGGAACAAAAATTATATCAAATTTTTCTGCCGCATCTAATAAAAAATTGTATTCATATTCATACCTTGAGCCATGTGTTTTTATCGCCATGTCTATTAAAGACTTTGGAATACCTCTTAATCCTGTCTGTGTATCTTCGCATTTTACGCCTGTAGTTATTTTAAAAACAACCGCAGTTATTTTATTTCCAAATTTACTTTTAAAAGGAACTATTTTATCATCAAAATTTCTTTGTCCCATTATCAGCGAATTATTATTTTTTATTAAAGCCTTGCTAATTTTTACTATATCTTCAATGCTGTGCTGATTATCCGCATCAACAGTTATTACTCCTTCATTTAAATCAAATAATTCAATAGCCTTTTTAAATCCAGTTTTTAAGGCTTCGCCTTTTCCTTTATTTTTATTGTGGTTAAGCAATACGCAACCTTGCAGTTTAACTTTTTTAAATATCTCTTCATATTCATTTGAACTGCCATCATTCACAACTATTATTTGATAAAAATTGTTTTCTTTTAATTTTTTTATTATATCAATTAATCCTGCTGTAGGTTTATAAGCTGGTATAACTATTACAGCATTCCTCATGTATCTATCTCCTTTATCTATAATCCATTAATAAATATCTCATTTCTTCCTATTACTATTTCAAGATTCCCATTTCTTGTTCTAAGTTCATCTATAAACTGCTTTTCCATATTTATATCTATTAATTCAATCTCATAGCTTAATTTAAATAAGCTTCCCATATTAGTAGTTTTTGCTGCGATTAATTTTGATTTTGTTGTATACTTTTTAAATAAATCATCAAACACATTTGTATAATTTAAACTTTCTGGTATTGTTATTTGTAATGTGCGATTATTATTTTCTTTTTCTTCTCCAAAGTTTGTTGTATTTAAAATCAAAGAAAATCCGCACGCAATAATTGAAAACAAAATAGCAAACCCTATATATCCCATACCTATCGTTAGCCCTGTGCACATTGCAGTGAATATCGCTATTATCTCCTTTGCAGTCCCTGGCATAGAGCGAAAACGCACTAAACTAAACGCACCTGCAACCGCCACACCAGCTCCTATATTTCCATTTACCATTATAATTACCATTGTTACTGCAATAGGTAAAAGTGCTAAAGTTACAACAAATCCTTTAGAGCTTCTTTCTTTAAAAGAATAAATTTTCGCCATAAAAACTCCTAATATAATAGCTGCTGCCATACAAACAAAAAAATCTTCTAAAGATATATTTATGCTTGATGTTGTGTCAAAAATCCCTGTAAATATTTCATTCATTATTTTATTTCCTTTCTAAATCATTCATAAAACTCTCTAAAAAATATGTTTGATAAGCTATTCCATATTTTGAAAACGAAGATTTATAAATATTATTGCTATCTAAAAACTTTAAAAACCATTCTGGCAGTCCCATAACAGTTTTAACTTCAAGCACCACAAATTCCTTTGATAAAATTTCTTTATCCTCATCACTTTCATAAAAAGTGATATCATTGTTTCGTGCTTTAATATTAAAATCAAAAGTTAGCCTAAATTCTTCATCATTTAATGAGAAAAAAGCTTCTCGCTCGTAAGATATATAAGCCTTTGGTTTTAGATTATCATAGCTATTTTTAATATAATCTATTTCATTTAAAATTTGCGAATTTTCTATTGTTTTTAAATCATTACATAAATAATCCATAACATTATTTTTATTATCATAAACTCTTCTTTTATAAACTACACCGTTAAACTTCTTTTTTATTTCAATAAAAGCTAAACTATCTTCACTTGGCTGTCCATAACATCTAACTCTTAACTTTTCTTTATATTTTGGTTTTTCTAAAGAATGTCTAATTATTTTATAATCTTCAGTATCAAAATAAATATTGCTTATTTTATGTTTTCCATATTCATCTCTTTGCATATCGCTTGGCATACAAAATAAAAGCTTGTTGTATTGCTCTTTTGCTAATATATATTTAATTTCATATCTTTTAAAATTAGTTTGCATATACATCTCCTTTTCTTTTATTGTATGCTATTTTACTTAATTTTTACATATCTTGCACTTATTATACACATTAAACCTTAAACATACTTTAAATTTAAAATTAGCCTAATAGCTTATACGTTTTCTTTTTTAATTTGATTTTTATTAAAAGTGGACATTTAATATAATAAACTAAAACAAGTTGAGATTTTACACTAAATCCCAACTTGCTTTTTTAATTTATATAACTATTAATAAGCAGACCAGCCACCGTCTATCACAACGGCTTCGCCATTAATAAATCTTGATTGATCACTAGCTAAAAATAGTGCAAGGTCTGCAACTTCATCAGAAGTTCCTGCACGAACAGCACCTTTATATCCTGTAGTTGCTTTTTCCATTCCTCTTTTACTTGGCTGACGCATATTTGAGTGAATGTTAGTTTGAGTATTTCCCGGGCAAATAGCATTACAACGAATTCCTTCATCTGCATACATAAAGGCGATGTTTTTAGTAAGTCCTACTACTGCGTATTTTGAAGTAGTGTAAGCTGTGCCTCCACGTCCTGCGCAAACTCCTGAGAGTGAGGCTGTGTTTACAATAACCCCAGGGATTTTATTTTCTAAAAAGTATCTAACAGCTTTTCTTGAGCCATACATAACACTATCTAAATTGACTTGCATAACTCTTTGCCATAAATCATCTTCCATTTCATCAATAACAGTTAAATTATCTAAAATACCTGCATTATTGATTATGATGTCCATTTTGCCAAACTCTTTAACAGCATAATCAATCATACCTTCTACTTCTTCTTTACTCGCAACATTAACTTTTAAAGCACGAATTTGATCTTTGTAATCAGCAAATTCATTTTTTAACTCTTCTACGCTTTCTAAATTAATATCCGCCGCAACGCACAATGCACCCTCTTTCACAAAACGCCCAATAATGCTTTTGCCAATACCAGAGCCTGCTCCAGTTACCACAACAACCTTTTTTGATAATAGTTTTTCGCTACAATTATTACTCATAATAAATACCCTTTCTTTTTTTATAATATAAAAATAATTTTCATTATTTTAATTTTTAGTGATTGCAAAATAAAAAACAAAGCTTATATTATCTATAACTAGATAATATAAGCTCATTATATCATTTCAAATATATGTTTACAACAAAATTTGGGAATCGAAAAGAGAATTTTTTACGAAAATTTAATGTTATGTTTATTCTTTTTATTTCTTTTGCACAATAATTTGTATTATTTACTACATATCTTTTATTCAAAAGGTTTAAGATATAGCAATATCTTCATATGCTTTATTAATTTCATTTATTATGTTTTCATTATCATTATATCTTAATATTTGAATATCAAATCCATAATATTCATTAACTCTATTATCAGAAACATAATTAATTTCTGCACTAAAGAGTTTCTGTTCATGAACATATTGTTTCGCAAAAGCATACTCAACAATAGATATATATGTAACTATTCCATCTTCTATTGTAACTTGATAAATGCCCCATTCACCTTCTCTACTTTCAAGAATTTCTAGTGAAACTTCGTCCATATATTCTAAAAACAGAGAATTTTTATATTCAAAATATTCATCATTTAATACAATACTATAAACATTGCCTTCTTTTTTTATACTATCAATATACTTTGTATCACTAGATAATTCTTCTAAATGCGTAATATATATCGAACCTGTAAACGACTCATTCATTTTGCCATTTTCACTAAATGCAGTTATATCAACTTCTTCATTTATCTCACTTCCAACTCTAGTGTGGGTATCATCATAAACAGGATTTATATGCCCTTCTACCCCCTCATCTTCGATGAAAATGTAAACTGGGATTAGGCTATTGTTTTCTAGAGTTATAAAACTATACCCCATATTAGGATTTTTAGAAATTAAAAAAATTTCTGCACCCTCTCCGCTAAAAAAAGCGTCATCTAGTAAATGCGTTCTTGAACCACTCGAAACTCTAACTTCAATACTCTCAAAGTTCATTGTGTTATTAACAGCATCATTCACCTCTTTAAGATAATCTTCGTTAATTGAATAAGAGCTTTCATCTCCTAATAAATTAACATTTCTTTCATCAGGCGAGCCTTCAAACACAGAGCACCCTGTAAATAATAAAGTAGCCACTAAAATTATTGATATTAATTTTTTTCATAATATAACTCCTTTCAAAAGCTCGAAATATTTATATTATTCTATAAATAAATTATATCACTTTATTAATTGTTTTACAACTTATTTAAATTTATAGCTTCAAGTTATATTCTTGCTTTAACATTATTAAATCTAGCTTTTATTTTATCAATATTTATGCTACAATTTAAAAAACGAATATACAAAATAAATCTTACATTATAGAAAGGGGTTTTTAAAATGGTTAATGAAACATACAAAAAACTCGGCACAACACGCTCCGTTATCCGTGAGCTTTTTGAATTTGGAAAAAAACGAGCAGAAGAAGTAGGAAAAGATAACGTTTTTGATTTTTCTATTGGCAATCCAACTGTACCACCGCCAGAGAGTATAAATGAAACCGCAATAAAACTTTTACAAGAAGATCCTTTAATACATTCTTATACACAGGCACAGGGCGATATAAATGTTAGGACTCGAATTATTCAAAGTATAAATAAGAAATTTTCCACAACGTATTCTGCCGACACACTCTATATTACAGTAGGCGCAGCAGCCGCTCTTTGCGCTAGTTTAAGCGCTCTTTTATGTGAAAATGATGAAGCTATATTAATTGCTCCTCATTTCCCTGAATACATTGTGTATCTGCAAAATACTAAGGCTAAAATAAATATAATATCCCCTGATTATAATAGTTTTCAAATTAATTTTGAAGAATTAGAGAACACAATAACAAAAAACACAAAACTGCTACTTATAAATTCGCCTAATAATCCTAGCGGTGTAGTATATTCTGCCGACACTATTAAAAGACTTTCAGATTTATTAACTAGAAAATCTAAAGAATATAATCACGCTATTTATTTAGTTTCAGATGAGCCGTATCGTGAAATAGTTTTTAATAATATTAATGTTCCATGGGTTCCTGATTTTTATAAAAACACGATAATTTGCTATTCTTATAGTAAGTCTTTATCGCTTGCTGGCGAGCGAATTGGATATGTGCTTGTGCCTGAAAGTGTTACTAATTCTAAAGATGTATATGCTGCAGTTATGGGCGCTGGACGCTCACTTGGATATGTTAATGCTCCAAGCCTTTTTCAGCATGTTATCTCACTTAACCCTGATATCACTTCAGATTTTTCTATCTATGAAACAAACGCAAACCTATTAGCAAAAGAGCTTAGTGCAATCGGCTATGAATATGTTATGCCACAAGGTGCATTTTATTTCTTTTTAAAATGCCCTAACGGTGATGATATAATTTTCAGTGATATCGCCCGTGATTTTGATTTACTTTTAGTGCCTGGCTCTGGCTTTGGTGCTCCTGGATTTGTGAGAATAGCTTTTTGTTTAGAAACTGAAAAAATTATTCGCTCTATTCCAAAATTTAAAGAATTATTTAATAGATTTAATTAAAAATAATAAATAAAAAACAGATACGATTTATAGTGCGATACCAATAAAGAACAAACACCGATTTTCAATAGAAAATCGGTGTTTTAGCGTACAAAATAGGGGTGGGATATGCTCTAATTGTTTTAAATTAGTTAGCGAGCTGTTGCTTTTTATAAAAAAGCAAAGCTGAGCATTTACATAGTAAAGGTTGCGAAGGTTAAGCGAGGGAATAGCATAATGGGGCTTTTACTCCATTTGCTTTAGCAATATTGTGCCCAAAAAAGCGGTGCTTTTGGCAGCAAAAGTAACTTAAACTTTAAAAATCGAAGATTTTTATAATAATC
>CAYJGG010000029.1:0-21632 GCA_964369915.1 uncultured Oscillospiraceae bacterium
TACTGTGTAAATGGGTTTGATGTGCTAAGCGAAACTGTGCTACTTGTTTTACCTATCATTTCAATGCCGTTATAGCCGTTTGTTAAGCTTGCATACCACTGGTAAGTTAAAGTGCCACTGCCGCTTGCACTAACGCTTAAAGTAAGCGGTGCGCCAACCGATACGCTTGTGCTTACAGGCTGTTTTGTAATGGCAAAGCCACTTTGTGCACTGCCTGCGCCTGTTTGCGCAGCGCTTGTGGCACCTGTGCCGCTGTTATCGTCGCTATCTGAGCCGCTTTCGCTACTGCTATCACTATCGCTTGAGCTGTCGTCTTCGCTATTGCTATGATTTAAGCTGTCGTCTTCTTGACTAGAGCTACTTTGAGCATCATCGCTTTCGCTATCACTAGTAGAACTAGTAGAAGATCCGTTACTTCCAGAAGAACTGTAGTAACCATCTTTTATGCAAGCTGTAAGGCTAAGGCATAACGCCAAAATTATTATTAAACTAATTAATCGTTTTATCATTTTTCACTCACTTTTCGTACTGTTTTTTTCAGTGTATTTGCAACTTATATTTTACATAGTGTAATTTTTTATATTTTAACACAATAACAATATAAGCGCAACTGTTTTAAATGTAGTTGTTACTTTTTATAAAAAATCGCAAACTAAATTAGTTTGCGATTTTCATGTCTGGATTGAACAAAATAGATAACCTAAGTCCATGTATAAAAACGTCACCTACCGCCTTGTTGTTTGCAAATTTTATCCATAACTCCCAGTAGTCACGATAATAGTTTCGCTCGTTACACTTATTGTTTTGCCATTTAGTGTACTTGTTATTACGCATTTAAAATGGCGTGGGTAAAACCAATCGACACTTAATACATTAAAAATATTACTTGTTGCTCCGTCAATTTTTATAAATTCAGAGCTATCATAAGTACACTCGTACCACTGATATGTTAAAGTTCCGTTGCTCTGTGCCATTACATTTAAATTAAAAGCGTCTGAACCTGCAGGAATAATAGCCTCTTCACCTGTTTGAGATATTAGGTCTATATAAAGTTCTTCTGATATATTAAACGTACCCCTAACAATATTGCTTCTAATTACTCTATTTGTTGCAGGGTCTGTTACTTCACAAAAATAATACTGTATTGAGTAACTTTTAGAGGATAGAGATATTGTAGAGTCTGTTTTGCCTGTTAATGCCGTTGCGCCTTCATATTGGTTTGCAAGAGAGGTAAACCACTGATATTGCAACTTATCCGAGGCTGTTGCACTGCTTTGTGCTGCGCATGAAAGAATATTGCTAGCCACTGGGCTTGTTGAAATAAAAGCTATAGGCTGTGTTGTTATTGCAAAACTATATGTGTTATGTATGTTACTGTCTGTACCTTCACCACCGCTATCGTCACTCTCATTATCTATGCTTCCTGTCCCCGTGGCTTCGCCTGTATCTGTGCTATCCGTGCCTGTATCCGTGTCTGCACCACTACTATCCACTGTGGATTCAACAACTTCAACAACAAAATCCATTTGCGTTTCGTGACTAGAGCTACCACCCAAACCAACGCCATATTTGCTTAATAAAAAAATACTATACTCTGTTGTACCAAGCGTGTCTGTCGGTATTGGAACCTCAATCGTTATCCCTGCATCCATATCGGCAACAGTGTGCGGAACTCCAAACTTTGATATAACAGTATCTCCTGCTTTTAAATCAATGTAAAGACCTTCTTCTGCAACCATTTCAGGCATGTCGGAATCAAACTCAACAAAAAAGCTAACAGTTGAAACTTGGCCTTGCTCAAAAACATATTTACCGTCAGTAGCATAATCCCTCGTTAAATGAGAAATATGATGGGTATATTTATTATCGTCGTCTTCAGAGCAAGCAGTTAAAGTAAATGCTAGCAAAACTATTGCAAAAAGTAATTTTGTTAATTTTGTTATCCTGCTATTTTTCATTATTTTACCTCACTTGTTTTTATTTTGTTTTGTATATATGTAAATTTATTATATTTTAACATATTAGCAATAAATATACAACTGTTACGTGCAGTTAGTTATTTTTATAAAAAAATAAAAGCTACATTTCACAAAAGTGAAATGTAGCTTTTATTTTGGTGAGCCATCGGAGACTCGAACTCCGGACACCCTGATTAAAAGTCAGGTGCTCTGCCAGCTGAGCTAATGGCTCTCAGCTATTGTGCTGTGTGTTTCTTTTTGACAGCTTAGTTATTATAGCAATAAAAACTCAATATGTCAACACTTTTTTTATATTTTTTTCAAATCTTTAAAAAAAATTTTTATCCTGTTAAAAAAATTAAGAAAAGCAATGCATTTAAATCGCTTTTCTTAATAATCGTTTTCAAAATCTAGCATATTTTTTACTGTGTTTTTACTTCTACTATTAACTTCATAGCTGTTCTACTTTCGCCTTCAACCTCAACAGTAGTAAACGCCGGTGCGCAAATAAGATCTACACCGCTTGGTGCTAAGTATCCTCTTGCAACAGCTATTGACTTTAACGCTTGGTTAACCGCTCCTGCACCGATTCCTTGCACTTCCACTATACCACTATCTCTAATGATACCAGCTATAGCGCCAGCAACAGATACAGGATTAGATTTTGAAGAAACCTTTAATGTCTCCATAATCGTACTCCTTTTCTATTTTTTTGTTAAATCTACACCCGTTTTAGTTTTAAAATGTTAATTAAGTGCAGTGTTGAGATGATTGATATATTAATTAAATAATATATATAAACTATATAGATTTATTTATATAATCATAATATACTATATTTTTACTTTTTGCAAGTGTTTAGACTACATTTCCTCGAAATTCATCAATATATGACTATTTGCACATTTTTTCTTATTATAAACTGTTTGTTTTATTATACTTTTATTAATGTTATCACATTTTTTTCACAGTCTAAAAGAACTCCGTGAACAAAACCTTCGCCTTTAGCTACTTTGAATTGAGTTGGCACTAAAAAATGTTGTTTTTTTATAGCTCCTTCTTTCTCAATTCCTAACACGCTATCTTCTGCTGCAACACTTCCTGCATCTGTAATATACATTGTACCATTTTTCAAAACTTTATTATCATTTGTTTGAACATGTGTATGCGTTCCTATAACTGCAGTAACTTTCCCATCAAATTGATGTGCAAATGCTTGCTTTTCAGCCGTTGACTCTGCGTGAAAATCAACGATAATATATTTTGAATTCACTCTTTTTAATATATTTTTCATTTCATAAAATGGATTTCTATTCGCATCTAAAAAAGCTGTTCCAATTAAATTTATAACGCTCACTTCATCTTTGCCTTTTGAAAAAGTTACAACGCCTGTATTTTCCTCACTCACTGCTAAAAAATTTTGTGGGCAAAGAATAAATTCATTATCTTCATAAAGAGATATATCACATTTTCTTAAAGAGTGATTTCCACCTGTTAATACATCTATACCTAGTGAAAATAAAGTTTGTGCTATATCAAAATTTAGTCCAACGCCACTTTGATGTGCATTTTCTGCATTTGCAATACAAAAATCGACATCATTATCTTTTTTTATTTTTGAAATTTTGCCCTTTAATATCTCTATGCCATTTTCGCCTACGATATCACCTATAAATAATATTTTCACTTTTCCACCTTTTCTTATTGTGTTGTAATTTAAATTTTTACATCATTGTTTTTTAGTTTAAAAATAAGGTGAACGCAATCCGTCCACCTTATTTTTTTAATTATTATTTAATTATACAAAATTATTTTGCAAATTCGATAGCTCTATTTTCACGAATAACATTAACCTTAATTTGACCTGGGTAATTTAATTCATTTTCAATTCTTAAAACTATATCTCTTGCTAAAATCGTTAGATTATCATCATTAACCTCATCAGGCTTAACTAAAATTCTAACCTCACGACCTGCTTGAATTGCAAAACTCTTATCAACACCTTTAAAGCTATTTGAAATTTCTTCAAGTTTTTCTAAACGTTTGATATAATTTTCTATATTTTCTCTCCTTGCTCCCGGACGAGAAGCAGAGATTGCATCAGCTGCAATAACTATAAAATCAAGTGGTGTTATAGCTTCAACATCGCCATGATGCGCGTGGACTGCATGCACTATCATATCTGATTCTTTGTATTTTCTACAAATCTCAACACCGATAGAAACGTGTGTACCTTCATGCTCGTGATCAAGACCTTTTCCGATATCATGCAGTAAACCTGCTCTTTTAGCCATATTGATATCAACGCCAAGTTCACCTGCTAATAGACCACATAAATATGAAACTTCTAAAGAATGATTTAAAACATTTTGACCATAGCTTGTTCTATATTTTAATCTTCCTATTAGTTTTACAAGTTCTGGATGAATACCATGAACGCCAGCGCTCATAATAGCTTTTTCACCCTCTTTTTTCATGATGATTTCGATTTCTTTTCTTGATTTATCAACAGTTTCTTCTATTCTACCTGGGTGAATTCTACCATCAGAAATTAATTTTTCTAAAGTTAGTCTTGCAACCTCACGTCTAACTGGATCAAAACTTGAAACAGTTATAGCTTCTGGAGTATCATCAATAATTAAATCAACACCTGTGGCAGTTTCTAAAGCTCTAATATTTCTACCTTCACGCCCTATAATTCTACCCTTCATTTCATCAGATGGTAAATCAACAACACTAACCACAACTTCTTGTGCATGGTCTGCTGCGCATCTTGAAATAGCTTGTGTTATCATATTTCTTGCAATTTCTTCGCTGTCTTCTTTTAATTGTGCCTCATAATGAGTTATTTTTACTGCTTTTTCATGTGAAAGCTGTTCATCAACGCTTTCTAAAATTAATGCTTTTGCCGCTTCAGCTGAAAGACCAGAAATAACTTCCATTTTTTCAACTTGTCTTTGTTTAATTTGCTCAACTTCGGCTAGTCGAGCTTCGATTAATAATTCTTTTTGTTTTGCTTCTGCTTCTTTAGCTTCTAAATTTTCAATTTTCTTTTCAAGGCTTTCTTCTTTTTGAGCAGCTCGTCTTTCTAATCTTCCAACTTCACTACGTCTTTCTTTGATTTCTTTTTCTGCATCTGCCTTCATTTTATAAATTTCATCTTTAGCTTCTAATAGCGTTTCTTTTCTTTTTTGCTCTGCCGACTTAATAGCATCATTGATTAGTCGTTTTGCTTCTTGTTCTGCACTTCCTATTTGTGATTCTGCTTTTTTGCGTCTATAAGAAACACCGCTGGAGAAAGCTATTGCTCCAACGATAACGGAAAAACCCAATGCTATCAAGATGGCTTGCCATACTTGAATTGTCATATTGTTCTCCTACATTTAATATTTGGTTTTTAATATATTTAGACATTAGAATGCATAAATTCTAATAGATAAAAATTAATACCACATATATATTTTATAGTTATATTGCAATAATGTCAAGAATATATTGACATTATTATTAAATAATGATAATATGATGGCAAAGCAAGGAGTCGGACACGTTTTTTTTATCACTTAATTGTAGAGAGCCTTTGGTAGCTGTAAAGAAGGTAATTAAGCAAAAAAGATACAACCGAGGAGCTAATAAAGTGAACTTTATTCGGGATAAGACCGTTATATCTTTAATGAGTGGCAGATTTTAATAAAATTTGCAATTCGGGTGGAACCGTGCGATTTTCGTCGCATCCCGTTATTTTACGGGGTGAGGCGTTTTTTATTACAAAAATTTACCTCACTATAAAACAATAAAAAATAAAAGAAAGGCGTTATTATGATTAAAATAACTTTAAAAGACGGCAGCCAAAGAGAATACGAAAACAACACTTCTTTTGCTGATATTACAAAATCTATAAGTCCAAGACTTTTAGAAAAAGCAACTTGCGTTAAATCAGATGGAAAAATTTATGATTTAAGAGCCATACCAACAGCCGATTGCTCACTTGAAATTCTAACATTTGATGATAATGAAGGAAAAGGAGCTTACTGGCACACTGCTTCTCATATTTTAGCTCAAGCTATTTTAAGACTAATTCCAGATGCAAAGCTAACTATTGGCCCTAGCATTGATAATGGATTTTACTATGATATAGATTCAAATGAAGTAATTAGCGAAGAAATGATAGCAAAACTTGAAATTGAAATGAAAAACATAGCAAAAGAAAAGCTAGAAATTTCTGCTTATAGTTTATCAAAAGAAGAAGCATTAGATTTTTATAAAGATAATGAATATAAAACAGAGCTTATTAATGAACTTTTAGAAGGCGAAACTATTTCATTTTATAAGCAAGGCGATTTCACAGATTTATGTGCTGGCCCTCACCTGCTTTCAACTGCTCCAATTGGCGCTGTTAAAATCTTAAGTGTTGCTGGAGCATACTGGCGTGGAAATAGCGAAAATAAAATGCTAACTCGTATTTATGCAACTGCTTATCCTAAACAAAAGCAACTAGATGAATATCTGCATTTACTAGAAGAAGCTAAAAAACGTGACCATAAAAAATTAGGTAGAGAATTAAAATTATTTGAATTTTCAGATTATGCTCCTGGCTTCCCATTCTTTTTACCAAAAGGCATGACTATTTATAATGAATTATTAGATTATTGGAGAGAAGTTCATTTAAGAAGAAATTATTATGAAATCAATACTCCTGTTATGCTTAACAGACAATTATGGGAAACTTCTGGCCACTGGTATCACTATAAAGAAAATATGTACACATCTTCAGTTGAAGACGTTGATTTTGCAATAAAGCCAATGAACTGCCCAGGCGGTATGTTAGTTTACAAAATGGAGCCTCACTCATATAAAGAATTCCCTTTAAGAATGGGTGAAATTGGACACGTTCACCGTTATGAATTATCAGGTGCATTAAATGGACTTATGAGAGTTCGCTCTTTTAGACAAGACGATGCTCATATATTTATGACTCCTGAGCAAATCACAGAAGTTATCCTTGAAACTCTTAATTTATATGATGAAGTTTATTCAAAATTTGGCCTGACTTATAAACTAGAGCTTTCAACTCGCCCAGAAGATTCAATGGGTAGTGAAGAACAATGGGATATAGCAACAGAAGGCCTTCGCAAAGCTCTTGAAGCTTATGGTGCTGATTATAAGGTTAACGAAGGCGACGGCGCTTTCTACGGCCCTAAAATAGATTTCCAAATCCAAGATGCTTTAGGCAGACAATGGCAATGCGGAACTATCCAATTAGATATGCAACTTCCTGAAAGATTTGAACTTGAATACACAGGCGCAGACGGCGAAAAACATCGTCCTGTTATGATTCACCGTGCTTTATTTGGCTCTATCGAAAGATTTATAGGAATTCTAACAGAACATTTTGCTGGTGTGTTCCCATTATGGCTTGCTCCAACTCAAGCAGTTATTATTCCTGTTAGTGAAACTCATAAAGAATATGCACATAAAGTTGCAAATGAACTAGCTGGAAAAGGCATTAGAATATTAGTTGATGATAGAAACGAAAAAATGGGATATAGAATTCGTGAAAATCAATTACAAAAAGTGCCTTATATGCTAATTGTTGGCGATAATGAAGCTAATAATTTCTCTGTTTCAGTTAGAGATAGAAAAGAAGAGATTACTGGGGAAGTTAAAGTTAGTGATTTTAAAGCTATGCTAATGGAAAAAGTTTATAACAGAAGTTTATAATCTTTAGATTTTTTTAAAATATTAAAATAAAAAAAGCTAACACTATCATAAAGATGGTGTTAGCTTTTTTCTTAAGTTTTTTATAGAATATAATTTATTGTAATTTCTTCCCAGATATCATTAATATTTTCGCCTTGCAAAATAGCGTTTAATATTAATTCTTCTGCCGATTTAAAATATTGATATGATTTTGTTTCTTCATGAAAAATATACCAATTCGTTTGGCTTGTTCTACTTTCAAAATAGTTTTGATTATTGTAGCTAAATTCTATTTCCCGCCCTGTATTTATCGCACAAATAAATTCCTCTTTCACACTCATAAAAAATCTCCGTTACCTTAAGGCTAAAACTTATAAATCATAAATTTTAGAATATTTATCACTGAGATACTTAACATAGAAATCTGCACTAAAATCAGCCTTACAAGAATTTTTAATAACTTCATTTGGTGTTAGCATTTTACCATATTTATAAATATGTTCAGTTAGCCACTCAACAACTGGTTTTAGATTATTTTCTGCAATTAATTTATTTAAATCAATATCTTTTTTCATTGATTCAGCTATTTGAGATGCATAAGCACTTCCTATTGAATAGCTTGGGAAGTAGCCAAATAAACCGCTAGACCAATGCACATCTTGAAGTATGCCTTTTTCGTGGCTTGGAACAGTAACTCCAAGATAATCTTTATATAATTTATTCCATAAAGCTGGCAATTCATCAACGCTCACCTTATCTTGGAATATAGCTTTTTCAATTTCGTATCTAATCATAATATGCATTGAGTAAGTTAATTCATCTGCTTCTATTCTAATTAAACTAGGTGTAACTTTATTTACCGCCTTATAAAATTCATCAGTCGTAACATTTTTTAGTTGTTCTGGGAATATTTCTTTCATCTTTGGCAGTACTAAATTGCAAAATTCTTTTGAGCGCCCGATAATGTTTTCAAAAAATCTTGATTGAGATTCGTGGATACCCATACTAGTACCACTAGCTAAAACAGTGCCTTTTAAATTATCACCTGTGTTTAATTCATATAAGCCATGTCCGCCTTCGTGGATAACACTATAAAAACTACTAGCCAAGCTATCTTCTTTATAATTTGTTGTTATACGAACATCTGTTTTATCAAAATTTGTTGAAAACGGATGTTCTGTTTCGCCAATAGCACAAAAGTTTTTATCTATACTTAAAACATCCATTAAGTAATCCGCTAATTTTCTTTGTAATTCTATTGGATATTTTTTTGCCATAAAATCATATTTTATATCAGCTTTTTCATTGATTTTAGCAATTAAAGGCACTAAGTCCGTTCTTAATTTTTCAAAGTAGATATCTAAAACATCAGTAGTTAATCCTTTTTCAAAATCATCAAGCAGGATATTATATATATTTTCTTCTTGTGGGTTTTGATATTTTGCAAATTTCTTTTTATATGCAATTAATTTTTCTAGTAAAGGTTTAAAACTTTCGTAATCGCTTTCGCCTTTAGCTGTTTGCCAAACGTGAGTCGCTTCGTTTCTAACAACTTGATACTCTATAAATTCATCAACTGGAATTTTTTCTGTTTTTTCTTTTTCTTCGATAATTTCTTTTAATTCTTTTGCAGTTTGCTCATCTAAGGTTTCGCCTTTTAAATTATCAATTATATCTGATAATTCTTTTGCAGTTTGGATTTTATATAATTCTTCGCTTAAAACTGCAATTGTTTTACCTAGATTTTCAGATGCTCCTTTTGGCATGCAGGTTTCTGAATCATAAAATAAAATTCCCATCGCATGATTAAAAGCATGCATTTTTTGCTGATACTTTTTAAATTCTAAAACTTTTTCTTGTGTACTCATATTATTCTCCTTATATTTAAATTAATTTTACACTACATTAAAATAGATTAAAGTCAAGCACATATAATTAAACATAAGTTTTATATGTGCTTGACTTGTGGCTATAGTTTTATCTATTTTGCTTCTGAAAGCACTACATCAACTGAGAAAGTTTGATCTGTTTCTACTCTGTATATTTGTATATTAAATAAATCCCCTGGTGAAGCAGATTCAAGTTCGGCTAGTAAATCATCGGTTGATTTGATTTCAGCGCCATTTGCATGCGTGATAACATCTCTTTCACGAACGCCTTTATTTAACAAATCACTATCTGGCTCTATTGATGCTATATAAACTCCAGCATTTGGAAGTCCGTTTGGAGGGCCATTAGTGTCGTTTAATTCATAAACACTAACACCTAACACAGCTCTTCCTGCAACATATCCATGCTGAATTAAGCTATCGATTATTGGTGCTGCTTCTGTAATTGGAATTGCAAATCCTATCCCTTCAAAATCAACATCTGCAACTTTTGAAGAGGTTATACCAATAACTTGACCAAACCTATTATACAAAGGTCCTCCTGAGTTACCTGGATTTATAGCAGCGTCCACTTGAATTAAATCTAAACTTCTAGTGCCATCGTTAATATCTCTATTAAGCCCAGAAATAACACCTTGCGTTAAAGTGTATGATAAACCGCCTGGATTTCCAATAACTATTGTTCTATCACCAATTAATATTTCATCGCTATTTCCAAATTCGGCTGGCTGTAAATCTAATTTTGCAACTTGGATAACAGCTAAATCTGTATCATCGTCAGTTCCAACAATACTTCCTCTAATTTGCTCACCATCAAAGAATTCTACATTGACACTCGTTCCACCTTCTAAAACATGGGCATTTGTTACTATATACCCATCTTCGCTTAAAACAATCCCTGTGCCTGAGCCTATTGGAGAAATTTGCGAATCTGCATAAACTAGTATTTGCACTATTGATGGAGTTACGCTATTGTAAATATCATTAGCTGAATATCCATCGTCTGTTGTTTCCGGAAGTGGTTTCATCGTGATAATTGATTGATAATCTCCATTATCTCCAGTAATTTCAGGGGTTAAATCCTCTGTTTCTACTCCTAAAACTCCTTGCATAAATAAAACAATTTCTCCATTTTTATTAGAAGTTTTACCTGCCATAAATCCTGTAGTTAAAGGAATTAAAGTTATTAAAACAAACGCTAGAAACCTAGTAAGGCCTTTACCCTTCTTTTTTTGATTTTCCATATTCATCTCCTCGAGTTTTTCTATTACATATATTATATCATTTTTGTGAAAAAGATTTGTTATTTTATTAAATTGCTTTATTTTTTTATTGTTTCGTTTTTAGTTGGTAGAATATGTATTGCTTTTGTAGGGAAATAAATTAAAAATTCTGTATATTCATTTGCAATGCTTTCCACTTCTATTTTTCCACCTGTTCTTTGTAATAATGTGTGAACGATGTATAGCCCTATTCCTGCGCCTTTATTATTCGCACTTCTACTTTTATCAGATTTATAAAATCTATCAAAAATATATGGTAGTTCTTCACTCGGTATGCCTACCCCATCATTTCTTACTCTAAATAATGCATACTCCCCTGATTTATCTTCGCAAACTTTTATTGTGATTTTTCCATTTTCAGGAGTGAATTTAACTGCATTATCAAAAATATTATACACGATTTGATGAGCTATATCCGCATCAGTAAAAACATTTATTTTTTTTGGCATAAAGCCTATTACCTTAATTTTTTTATCGCTTATATCTTTTTCTTTTCCTATCACAACGGCTGTAATTGTGTCCCATATATTATAGTAATCAGCATTGATAACATATTCGCCTGCTTCAAGCTTTGACATTTGAAGCATACCATCAGAAAGCCTTGCTAGTCTTCCAACTTCATCAGAAACTATTTTCAAATATTTCTTTTGGTTTTTTTCTTCAATTGTTCCATCTAATATTCCATCAACAAATCCTTTAATGCTAGTCATCGGTGTTCGCAACTCATGTGAAACATTCGCAACAAAGTTTGATAATGATCCTTCATGATTTTGAACAGCACTTGCCATTATATTAAAAGTTTCTGAGAGTTGCTGCGTTTCTCTAACGCCTTTAACCGCATCTACTCTAGCTGAGAAATCACCAGTTGTAAATGATTTTGCAGCATCAGAAATTTTAGTTATTGGAGTTACAATTCTTGAGGTTAAAAAGAACGATAACACACTTGCAATAATTAAAATTACTAAAGCCGATAAAACAAATATAGCTGATAAAGTGTCAACAAAAGCTAATATCGCATTTGTTCTTCCTATAACTTCAATATAGCCTATATGATTTTCCATTTCATCATATAAGCTATATCTTACGCTAAATTTATTCATTTCATTAAAAAACTCTAGTGCCCCAATGTCAACAGTCACGTGGTTATCGTCTAACTCTTTTAAAAAGCTAACTCCAGTTTCCTCTTGTATATCAAGCTCGCACTCAGCAATATCCGTACACACAATATATGTGCTTTCATTATTAATTAAATGTATTATCGAATTTGTATTATCAGCAATAATATCAAAATTATATAATAAATCATCTGTGCTAACTTCATCACTTACTATATATCTATTTATTGCTTCAATAGCTGATTGCGCACCCTTCATAAGAGATTGCATGTTTTCATTGCCAAAATATTGGTTTGTAAAATATATAAGCACTAATCCTAAAACACTAATAGTTAGTATTATTATTCCACTGAAGGCAAAAAAGAGCTGAGATGCAATGCCTCTTTTCATAAATCGCCCCTTATTTACTAATCACGAAGTTCAAATTTGTAGCCTATGCCCCAAACCGTTTTCAAACTCCATTTTTCGCTAACGCCTTCTAATTTTTCTCTTAAGCGTTTTATATGAACATCTATTGTTCTGCTATCGCCATAGTATTCAAAGCCCCAAACTTCATCTAGTAAAACATCTCTAGTAAAAACTTTATTTGGGTTTTTAGCTAGGTGATATAAAAGCTCTAGTTCTTTAGGCGGTGTATCAACCACTTCATCATTAACTTTTAATTCGTATTTTGTTAAATTAACAACTAGATTTTCAAAGAATAACGCTCCTTGAGAATCACTTGTTTCTTTTTGATTATTAGTTCTTCTTAAAACAGCTTTAATTCTAGCTACCACCTCTTTTGTATCAAAAGGTTTAACTATATAATCATCAGCACCAAGCTCAAGGCCTAAAACCTTATCAAAAGTTTCGCCTTTTGCTGTTAAGACAATTATCGGTGTATTACTTTTCGCACGAATTCTACGGCAAGCTTCCCAGCCGTCAACATTTGGCATCATAACATCCATTAAAACTAAATCTATATGCGTTTGTGCGCATATGCTTATAGCTTCCTCTCCGTCGTATGCCACTCTAGTTTCATATCCTTCTTTTTCAAGATATAATCTTAGTAATTCGCATATGTTTTTATCGTCGTCTACTATTAATATTCTCACTTTACTCATTTAACTAACCTCCAAACTTTAACTAAAAAGTATCGATTTTAACTAAGAAATAGTGAAGTGTTTAATGAAAAGCATACTAAAAAATTGATAAATTTTTCCTTGTACATTTATTATACACTATAAATTCAAATATTTAAAGTGTTTTATTTGAAAAAACTACTTTATTATTTATTTCTGTAACATTTCACAGATAATCAAATATATTCTTGTTAATTTGACTTAAATATGGTATAATATTTCGGATATGGCTAGTAGAATTTTAATGATTACTGCCAAAAAAAATTGAATTTATTATATATGTGAACTTGAAAGGAATAAATATTTTATGAAATTAGGTATAGTAGGGCTTCCAAACGTTGGTAAAAGTACCCTTTTTAATGCGATAACAAATGCAGGAGCACAAAGTGCTAACTTCCCATTTTGTACTATCGAGCCAAACGTTGGCATTGTTGCTGTTCCGGATGAAAGATTAGATAGACTAAGCGAATTATATGTTCCAAAAAAATACACCCCTGCAACAATAGAATTTGTTGATATTGCAGGGCTTGTTAAAGGAGCTAGTAAAGGCGAAGGTCTTGGAAATAAATTTTTAAGCCATATTAGAGAAGTTGATGCAATTATTCATATGGTTCGCTGTTTTGATAGCGATGATATTATCCACGTTGAAGGTAGTGTTGATCCTCTTCGTGATATAGAAACAATTGATTTAGAATTAATATTCTCAGATATTGAAATTGTGCAAAGAAGAATTGATAGAACAAAAAAATTAATGAAAAGCGAAAAAGGTCTTGCTGATTTAATTTCAATGCTTGAAAGACTAGAAGCATATTTAACAGAAGGTAAAAACGCAAGAGGTTTTGAAACAAACGGCGAAGTTGAAGCTGAGTGGTTTCGTGAAATGCCACTACTTTCTGCAAAACCTGTTATTTATGCTTGTAATTTATCTGAAGATGATTTACTAACAGGCATTGAAGAAAACACATACTACCCTATCGTTCAAAATAAAGCAAAAGAAGATAAAAGCGGTTGTCTTGCAATCTGTGCAAAAATAGAAGAAGATGTAAATAGTCTTTCAAGAGAAGAGAAAAAAGAATTTTTAGATGAGCTTGGCTTATCATCTTCTGGACTTGATGATTTAATAAAAGAAAGCTATTCACTTCTAGGATTAATTAGCTATTTAACTGCTGGCGTTGAAGAAGTTCGTGCTTGGACTATAACTAAAGGCACTAAAGCTCCAGGGGCTGCTGGAAAAATTCACTCTGACTTTGAAAGAGGATTTATTCGTGCAGAAGTTATATCTTTTGATGATTTAATGACTCACCAAAGTATGGCTAATGCACGAGAAAAAGGATTAGTTAGAAGTGAGGGTAAAGAATATATCGTGAAAGACGGCGATGTTATTCTTTTTAGATTTAATGTTTAATTAAATTTAAGATGAAAAGTTACACTACTTTACAGACTAAATATTTTAATTTTACTAAAAAAATTATATATCAAGTTTAAACTTATAGTAATATAAAGAAATGAGAATTATTATGAAAACAATAGGTGTTATTGGCGCTATGCCAGCAGAAGTTACCCTGCTTCGAGATAAATTAGCTAATTTAAAAACAGAAAAAATTGCAGGACTTACTATATTCACAGGCACACTGCATGGTAAAAACGTTGTTTTATGTCAAAGTGGTATGGGTAAAGTTGCAGCGGGCGCAGCGGCACAAGTTTTGATAACAAAATACGGTATTGATGCTATTATTAATTCTGGCATTGCTGGAAATATGACTAGCAAAATTGGAATTGGTGATGTTGTTATATCAAGTGAAGTTACTTACCACGACGCCCAAATTGATATGATAAAACAGCATTATCCAAATTTAGAATTCTACACAGCTAACGCTGATTTAATTTCAGCTTCAAGTAAGGCTTGTGACGAAACTAACACTAAGTTTATAGTAGGTAAAATTGCAACTGGCGATAAATTCGTTGGCGACTCTCTTTTAAAAAAATCTATTGCTGATTTTTGCAGTCCTGATTGCGTTGAAATGGAAGGCGCTGCTATTGCTCATATAGCAAGTAAAAATGATATTCCTTTTGTTATCATTCGTTCGATGAGTGATAATTCAGACGAAGCCGCTCACGAACATTTAGTTGTTCAGCAGTTTGATGTGCAAAAATACTGTGATAAAGCAGCAGATATATGCGAATTTACAATTAAATATGTCTAAACTATATAATTTATTTTACTAACTTTTTATAATTTAAGAGCAATTTTTAACCTACTCTTTTTCAAAAAGGGTGATTTGGATTTATTTTATATAAATATTAATAGCGATAATCGATTATTATCGCTATTTTTTTAAATTATAGTATATTTCTTCTATATATAGGTGGTAATTTATTGCTTTATTTTATATTTTATGTGCTTATGTGTGAATTTTATACAATATATTACTAATAGTATTGTTTAACAATAAATTTTATGTTATCATAAATATGTACAAGTATGTCTAATTTATTAATTATTAATACATACTTTGAACATTATAAAGAAATTCTAATTAATTAAAAAATAACATATTATTACTATAATTGCAGCATGCGTTTTAAAATCACCGAAGCTCCTTTTCAAACATTCTTTGCTTTGTCTTGAAAATCCTTTAATGGTTTTACTCGGTGCTGTTTTTTAATAACTAATTAAAATTAATTTTTATAGCACATACGATATTAATCAATGATTATTCTTTGATTAAAATATATATTATTATACTTTAAAACTAAACACTAAATTAAGGAGGACGAAATATGAATAGATATACTGGTATAGCCGCTTCAAACGGAATAGTTATTGGTGAAATAACTGTAATTAATCGCGTAAATACAGGATATAAACGTGTTACGCTTCCTCCTCACCGTGAAAAAAAATTATTTCAATCAGCATTAGAAATCGCAAAAGATGAAGTGAAAAATTTAATTGAAAACTCACAAGCTGAACATAGCGATATCTTAATGTTTCAATTTTTACTTTTAAGCGATGAGGGGTTATTAGATTCTATATATCAAAAAATAGCTCTTGATTATGGGGCAGCTCACGCTGTTGAAGTTTCTATGGAAGAATATTGTCAGCAGATAAAAGATATAGGCGATGATTATTTTATTCATAGAACATATGATATTCGTGATGTTTTAGGCAGAGTTGTGCATATCCTAGATGGCACTAAAAGAGATAGATTTATTCTAGAAAAACCATGTGTTATCGTGACTGAGGATATACTTCCTAGTGACTTATCACAAATTCAAAGGGATAAAGCCCAAGGATTTGTAACGGTTGGCGGCGCTTATCAAAGCCACTCAAATATTATCGCTCGAACAATGGAAATCCCTTCTGTTTTTGGCGTTAGCAATGATATTTTAAATCCTTTAAACAATGGAAAAACTATTGTTTTAGATGCTAGTAAAGGTGAGGTTATTATTAACCCTACTGAATCTGTTTTAGCTTTGTATAAACATAAATTAAGAAAGCAAGGCAGCGAAAAAAATGGCAAATTTAAAGAAGAAATCATTTCTCCTGCTGGCAAAAAAATTAATCTATACGCAAACTGTGATGATCCATTCGACATTCAAAAAAGTATAGATTCCTCTTCTGCTGAAGGAATTGGTCTTGTGAGAAGTGAAATTTTGTTTTTTAAAGAATCTACTCCTAATTTTAAAGATCAAATAACATTTTATGAAAACTGCATTAAAGCAAGCGAAGATAAGCCTATTTATATAAGAACTTTTGATATAGGCGCTGATAAAACAGCTCACGGTATTAGTTTAAATAAGGAGCCAAATCCAGCACTAGGTATGCGTGGTGTACGACTAAAAAAACTATTTCCAGATTTATTTTTAAGTCAAATTAGAGCTTTATATATAGCAGCTAATAACACTAAAAAAATTAACGTTATGCTTCCTATGATAACTACTGAACATGATGTTATTGATTATTTAGATAGTGCAAAAGATGTTTTAAATAAATTATTAATGGACGGCCTCGTTACAAAAGATAATATCGATTGGGGCGTTATGATTGAAGTTCCTAGTGCAGCTTTAATTAGCTCAAAACTTGCAAGGCATGTTAAATTCTTTAGTATAGGAACAAATGATTTAACTCAATATACAACTGCAACTGATAGAGTTAATCATTCTGTTGCTGGCTATTACGATTTTATGAACGAAGGCGTTATGAAACTTATTGAAATTGTTATAGCTAGTGCGAAAGTTTATAATATTCCAGTTTCAATTTGTGGTGAAAGTGCCTCTATTTTTGAAATAGCCGATAAATATATAGAAATGGGTGTAGACACTCTTTCTATGGCTCAAGGATCACTAACACCTTTAAGAAAACAACTTTGGGAAAAATATAATAAAAAATAAATCAAATTTTCTATATAGATTTTGTGAAAAGTATAGCTATTTTATTCAATTAATGTTATTATATAAATAAGAAGATAAATGTATGAATTATTTTAAACGTGCATATAAATTTTATTTACATGGAGGTATTTATTATGAAAATGATAATAGCAATTATTAGTAAAGAAGATGCAAATGAAGTTTCTTTAGCTCTTACAAAGGCAAGATTTTCTGTAACGAAGCTTGCAACTACTGGTGGTTTTTTAATGGCAGGAAATATCACTCTTATTATAGGAACTCAAGCCGAAAAAGTTGATGAAGCTATCTCAATTATCGAACAATATTCACAACAAAGAAAAGAAGTTGTTCCTTCAACTGCAACTTATGGAATAGGCGTTTCAACTGCTTTCCCTTTAGAAGTTACTGTTGGTGGTGCTACAATCTTCGTTTTAGATGTAGAAAGATTTGAAAAGGCTTAAAAAATGTATTTAAATAATTTTTATGGTAATCATGAAACTGTTAAAACTTTAATCTCTGGCTTTTTAGAAGGAAAACTTCCACATGCAATTATATTAAACGCAAAAGAGGGCCTTGGAGTAAATCATTTAGCACGATTGCTTGCTGCAAAAATTTTAAATGCCGATTATAAAGATGTTTACAACCAAGCTCTACCTAGTTTAACTGTTATTAAAGGCGAAGGTGCCGCTAATCAAATAAAAGTTAGCGAAATTCGTGATATGACAAATAATATTAGTTATTCCTCTTTAGAAAATGATAAAAAGGTTGTTATCATCAAAAACTGCGAAAATTTTAATAGATATTCAGCAAATGCACTTTTAAAATCCCTTGAAGAACCAAAAGGCGACACAACATATATTTTAACTACTAATGATTTAACTAAACTTTTACCTACTATCCGTTCAAGATGCGCTATCTATACATTAACAGAGCCTAGTGAAAGCGAAGTTTTAGATTATTTTAAAGAGTATATAAATGATGAAAAATTTAAAAGTGCTTTTAATATTTATAAAAACAATATCGGATTTATTCAAAAAGCAATCAATGATGATGAAGAATATAATTGCTTATATGCAGCAGCAACTGCATACGATGTAATTTTAAAAAATAAAACTTATGATTTATCAAAATTAATGTTTTCTTTTAATAAAAGCAAGGATAGTTTTATAAAATTTTTAAAAAACTTAGAATTTATATCTCAAAAAAATATAGATGAAAAACATAATAGAATTTTATCTGTAATAAATGAATATAAAAAACATTTGCAAATTAATGTTAATCTAAATCTACTTTTAGAAAATTTCGTTGTTGATATCACAAAATAATTTGCTTTTTACATAGAAATTGTATATAATGAGATGTAAAAAGAAATTATAAGTTGAAAGGAAGATTTTTAAAATCTTAAATTATATAAATGATAAAAGTAGTAGGAATACGATTTAAATCAGGCGGAAAAGTTTATTTTTTCGATCCTCTTGATTTTAAAATTGATAAAGGCGATCATGTTATTGTCGACACTGTTAGGGGTAAAGAATGCGGATTATGCGTTAAAGCTCCTCACGAAGTTAGCAAAAATAAAATCGTTAAAGCTTTAAAAGCTGTTGAAAAAATTGCAACTCCTTCGGATATTGCAAAACTTGAAAAAAACAAAGAAGATGAGCAAAAAGCATTCACTGTATGCGAAGAAAAAATCATTCATCACAAATTAAATATGAAACTTATTGATGTGGAATATACTTTTGATAGAGGTAAAATTCTATTTTATTTCACTAGCGATGCAAGAGTTGATTTTAGAGAGCTAGTTAAAGATTTAGCTTCAGTATTTAAAACAAGAATCGAACTTCGCCAAATAGGTGTGCGTGATGAAAGCAGAATGCTTAATGGCGTTGGTATTTGTGGACAAACATTTTGCTGTTCAAGATTTCTTGGAGATTTCACTCCGGTTAGTATTAAAATGGCAAAAGAACAAAACCTATCTTTAAATCCAACGAAAATTTCTGGCGCATGCGGAAGATTAATGTGCTGTTTAAGTTTTGAGCAAGAGAGCTATGAATACCTAAATAAGATAACTCCTAGTGTCGGTTCTGTTGTAAAAACTGAAGATGGAAATGGTGTAGTTTGCGAAACTATGCTTTTAAAAGGAAAAGTTAAGGTTCGCCTTGATAAAAATAGAGAAGGTATTCCAAGAGAATACGAAGTTAAATCTGTTCAAGTTTTAAAAAGAGGTAGAAATCATATTGATAAATACCTAGAAGAAGAACTAAAAAAACTTGAAGACTAAAATTTACTACTTGTATTAATACTAATTATGTAGTAAAATCTTACTTGTTACTTTATCGCAGGGGTGCGGTTTAGTTTATAAATGCTAAATGGAGGTATTAAATATGGCTTACAAAATTAGTGATGCTTGCATCTCATGTGGTGCTTGCGAAGGTGAATGTCCAGTTTCTGCTATTTCTGATGGTGGTGCTCAATTCGTAATTGACGCTGCTTCATGCATCGACTGTGGCGCTTGTGAATCTTCATGTCCAGTTTCAGCTATTTCAGCTGAATAATTAAACAAAAAATGAGTAAAGGATTTTTCCTTTACTCTTTTTTTATTTTTAAATTAATCAAAAATATTTTATTATGATTTTAACAATTATCGTATAACAAAATAAAAAAGACAAAAAGCCATCAAACTTTTTGTCTTTTTTATTCTTTGGAAACTTTTGAAAAAACTTATTACATTTATTATTATATAACCTAAATGTGTTGAAATTGTTACAAAACGGTTAAATTATTACAAAATAATTACAAACTAGCATTTTTTTGTAATTATTCTTTAATTCCAAGGTCTTTTAGCTTTTTCACACTGCCATCTTCTTGCTCAACACTCACATTATTTAATTGGTCTATCATGCTTTTTCTAAAACCTTTAACATATTCTTCCCTTAAAGTTTTTTGTTCTTCTTTTTCCTTTTTAGTTAGCTCCTGTGTTTTACTTTTATTATATAATTCATTTATTCTTTTAATTTTTTCATCAATCATAATTATCGTCCTTTCTTTATTTCATCTAATGTATTCTACCATATTTTAATAAATATTAAAAGCAGTTTATATAATTATTCTCAAAATTTAAATTTAATACACATTTTTCACTTTTTCGTGATATAATATTTTAGCAAAACAAATAAACTAAAAGTGAGAATGTGAAAATAATTTTCAAACTTTGAATTTTATATTTTATTAACTAGCGACAGCATGCTAATTAATAAAATATAAAATTCAAAACTCAAAGAGAGGAATGGTCGTAATTATGTCTACTAAAAGATATACCATTGGCGAGGAAGTTTTTAATAGTATAACTCATGGTATAGGTGCACTTTGCTCTATTATAGGCGCAACTGTTATGGTAACTTTAGCTAGCGTATTTGGAGGATTTAATGAAATAATAAGTAGTTTAATCTACGGATTATCTCTTGTTCTTTTATACACGATGTCAACTTTATATCACGCATTCCCTTTTCCTAAAGTTAAAAAAATATTTAGAATTTTAGATCATGCTGCAATCCCTATATTAATAGCCGGCTCTTACACACCATTTTGCACTATACTTTTATATGGGAATTCTAAAGCTTTATATACTATAATTTTTATTTGGATGATATGCGCTAGCTGTATTCTACTAAATTTTTTAAACCTTGAAAAATTCGAAAAATTAACTCTTATTTTATATATTGCAATGGGTTGGAGCGTTGTTGTTCTTTTAGGGGATATAGTTAATGCTTTACCTAAAGGTGGTTTAATATTATTAGTATTAGGTGGTATTAGCTACACTGTTGGCATTATATTTTATAAAATAAAGATTAAATATTTTCATGGCATATGGCATTTATTTGTTGTAGCAGGTAGCGTTTTGCATTATTTATCTGTTGTTATATATGTTCTGCCTTTTAATTATTGATTATATTAAAACTCTGCTTATAAGGGGATGCCTACAAAGAACAAATACCGATTTTCATAAGAAAATCGGTATTTTAGCGTACAAAATAAGAGTGGGATATATGTTAATTGATTGCAATCAATTAGCGAACTGGTGCTTTTTATGAAAAAGTAAAGCTGAGAATTCGCAAAGCGAAAGTTTCGAGGCTTAAGTGAGCGGGCAGCATAAGGGAGCTTTTCCCCCATTTGCTTT
>CAYJGG010000030.1:0-21451 GCA_964369915.1 uncultured Oscillospiraceae bacterium
AATACCGATTTTCTTATGAAAATCGGTATTTGTTCTTTATAGATATCTGCTTATAAGTGATGATTTTTTTATTTAATTATTAATAATTTCTTTTAATTTTGAATTTTTCTCGATTAATTTAACTAATAATAAGCCTAAAACTAAACAACTTCCAACTTGTCCTGCGCCAACTGAAAGAGCTTGCAGAGTAAATACTGTTAAATTAAATTCGCCAGCTATTAAAAATGTTAATTCGCCGCCTATAATAATAGCATTAACTAATATTGGAGGAATAGCTGATAAAACTGGAAATCCTTTAATTTTTACATTTTTTAAATAATAAGTTAGAATGGCTGCAATTAAAGTTGCGCTAGTGCCAAAAATAATGTCTAAAGAGCCTAAAATATTTACACCCATAAAAAATCCTAATAGATTTGTTATAAAGCAGCCTAAAGTAACGCCTATAATATAGCTAGGATTAAAAACTGGTAAAAGTGTTAGCGCCTCGCTAATTCTAAATTGCACTGTTCCAAATGATAATGGAGCAAGCCCAAGGCTTAAAGCTGTGTAAATAGCTGCAATTAATGCTTGTTTAACTAATTTTTTTGAGTTCATAATGTGAGTCCTTTTCTGTGATATTGTGTTTTCTTTTAATATCTTAGGAAATATACAAATAAAAAAGTGGTCAGAAAAAATCTTTTCTGACCACTACATAATATTAAATGATATATCAAGTGATAAAAAAAGCTTTGGATTGCTCAAAGAGAAAAGCTTTAAAGGCTCTTTGAGATGTTTTACAACCTAAAATTTAGGTAATTTTGCAAATCTTTTTCGCAAAATATTTATGTAAAAATGTGTTTTAATTAAATAACAAAGTGGATTATATCATAATAAAATATAAAATGCAAGTTTTTTATTCCCAAGAGAATTTTGTGAGTTCTCCAATAGTTTCAAAATTTTCAAAATTCCAATGCCTTAAAGTTTCATAAACAGCTATTGCAACAGTGTTTGATAAATTTAAACTTCTAATAGTGTTAAGCATAGGAATTCGAACACAAGAATCTTTATAATCTTTTAAAACTTCCTCGCTTATTCCTTTATCTTCTCTACCAAAAATTAAAAAACAATTATCGTTATACTCAACTTCATCATATCTATTAACAGCCTTAGTAGTGTAAAAAAAGAATTGAGAGTCTTTGTTTTTAATAAAAAAATCATCGGTGTTTTCGTAATATGTTATATCAAGCTTATCCCAGTAATCAAGGCCTGCTCTTTTTAATTGCTTATCATCTATAACAAAACCTAAAGGCTTCACTAAATGAAGTCTTGCTCCAGTAGCAGCGCAAGTTCTTGCTATATTTCCTGTGTTTTGTGGGATTTGTGGCTCAAATAAAACTATATTAACTGTTTTCATATACTATTTCCTTTTAATAAATTTGCTCTTTTTAAAGCTGGCATCATAACATAGTATAGTATAACAGAAGCAACCATTGCAATCAAGGCATTAGTTAAACTAGTTGAGCCTTTAGTTATTAAAACAGCGATAGTAGTTTCAATAGGAGTAGCTAAAATAAAATGCTGTGTTATATAAGTTTTTCCCATGTATAATATAAAATAAGTAAGAGCGCCAGTTACAGCTGCAATACTCGTTTTAACTTTAGTTTCCTTTCCAAGTTTCATTATATATCCTGCAACAAATGCCATTGCGAATTTCATAATAAATGTAACCCAGAATTCAGGCGCCCATAATGGATCAGTTAGATCTACTATCATACTACCAATACCAGCGGCAAGTCCACCAGTTATAGGTCCAAATAATAAACCAGATAATATACAAAGTACATTTCCTAAATGAAGAGCTGTTTTTCCTGCGCCCACAGGAATAGGAATACTAAAAAATTTAGTTGTTGTAAAAACTAAAGCTGCCATTAAAGCAATAGTAACTATTTGTTTTGTTTTATTTTGATTATTCATTTTATTCACCTTTTTAAATTATATTTTTAAGCATTGGCTCTAAGTTAACACCAAAACGAGTGTCAGAATTTTCGCTATGTGTATTTTTAATACATTCTTCAACAAATTTTGCTGCTTTTCTGCAAGAGTTTTCTAAACTTTCATTTGAAAGTAGGTTTGAAACGAGTAAAGAGCCAAATAAATCACCTGTTCCAGGGTATGAAACAGGAATGTAATTACAATTAAAATTAAATGTTTCATCTTTTAATTTATCATATCCAAGGCAAAGCATTTCTTTTGAATCTAGTTTTACCCCAGTTATAACAACGCTTACTGAAAATTTTTCTTTTAGTTTGTTTAAAATATCAAAAATTTCTTCTTTTGAAAAAACTGTCTTTTGATAGTCTAAATCAAGTAAAATTTGAGCTTCAGTTGGATTTGGGATTATTATATCAGAAGATTTCACAAGTTGTTTAAAGCCTTTAATTAATTCAGGAGTAATAGAAGAATAAATTTTTCCATTATCAGCCATAACTGGATCGCATACTCGCAAAGAATTTTTCGCATAATTATAGGCATCTTGAACTATTTCTAATTGCTTATAATTTCCAAGATAGCCACTATAAACAGCATCAAAATTTAAATTTAAACTTTTAAAATGCTCTAAACTATCTTTGCAAAATTCTGTTAAATCAACAAAAGCAGGTTTTCCAAAGCCTCCAAAGTGAGTAGATAAAACAGCAGTAGGCATTGGTATACATTGTATTCCATAACTACTAATAACAGGGGAAATAGCAGTTAAACTACATCTTCCAACACATGAAATATCATGTATGCATAAGGCTTTTTTCATTATTAAAATTCCCTTTCTTTTTATTTCTAATAGTAGTATAGCAAATTATATTAATTCATTCTATTGATATAATGTTAAATCTAAAAATATGAAACTGCAAATGTTAACAATTTGTTCATAATTAGGCTTTGTAAATATTAATAAATTTAATTAGTATAATTTGATAAAGATTTGAAATAATACTATTAAAGCAAAATTTATATATAGAAAGGGATTAATTATGGATAATAAATCAATGAGCGCAGTAAAAAATATGGTGATAGGTTTAGCAGTAGGGGCGTCAGCAGCAGCTGCAGGAGCTGTTTATTTAGCAGAAAATAAGCAAAAGACAAAAAGAGCAATAAGAAAAATGAAAGACAATGCAGATAGAATAACAGACGCTGGCGAAGAAATTGTAGAAGATATAACTAAATAAAGGTGGATATCCACCTTTTTTTATTTGACTTAAATATAAGCATAGATTATAATAGTCTACGGAAATTTTATAATTGAGGATAAAGAAAGGGGTAGATATACATATGTTTATTTACAAAAATTACAAACATTCAGCAAAAGCAACACTAGTTAATGGAGGAATAAGACTAATAAGTTTTACTTCAGGATATGCAGCAATAATGATAGCATCTGAAGGATTTATGGAGAATTTAATTGTTGTAAGTGTATTAGGAATTATTGCAGTTTTTAGTTTTATCATTTCAGGTAAAGTTAGTGATGAAGTTGCAAAAAGTGAAATTCAAAAAATACTATCAAAAAGAAAAAACTTAGTTCCTATGGTTATAAAAGATGGAAAAGAAGTTCCAGATGTAGAAAATGAAGTGCTTAGAATTCCAGCACAAATCACTTTTTATAGAGCTCCATCAGTTTGGGCGTTTTTTGTGCCAGTAAAATATATTTTTAACTACACACTAAAAGAAGTAAATGGAAAAAAAGTTCCAGGCGGTGAAATAATTAAATTAAAAAATGGTGAAAGAAAAACAATCACAACTATGAGTGCTGTAAATAGCTTTACATTATATAGTAATCGTAATTTAGCAATGGAGGATGATATTTCAAGAGCGATTTTTGTTGTAAGAGAAGGCGAACATATTGAAATTGCATATAAAGGTGTATACGTAGAATATTGTAATAGAAGTAATAATAATGTTTCTTTAGCAAATTAATAAAAATGCTGAAAACAATTAAGTTTTCAGCATTTTTTATTACATAAATTTAATATGTTTATTATAAACTGATTTCATCATTACCACACTTAAAGTAAAGCATACAATTTCTGCTATTGGAAAAGCAATCCAAACATAAGTAAGCCCAAAGAAAGACATTACATAAGCAACAGGTAAAAGAACGAATAACTGCCTTGCAAGGCTGATAAACATACTTAATTTACCTTCGCCAAAAGCTTGGAATGAAGTTGAAAAAACAATAGCAATACTAGCCATTATAAATCCAGTTGAGATGATTCTTAAAGCAGGAGTTGCAAGTTCGATTAAAGCTGGATCTGCATCGAAAATAGAAAGAAGTTTGTCAGGAATTAGCCAGAAAACAATAGTTCCAATTCCTAGCATTGAAGATGCAAAAATAGTGCTAACTTTTAATGCTTTAATAACTCTATCTTTATTTCTTGCACCAAAGTTGTAGCCTAGTATTGGCATCAGTCCAGCATTTAAGCCGAATAAAGGCATAAATAAAAAAGATTGAAGTCTTTGATAAATTCCCATAGCGGCAACGGCTAAATCTGAGAAACCAGATAAAATACCATTTAAACTAATAGCTAAAAAGCTACCAATGGATTGCATAATTATAGAAGGAAGCCCAACTTTAAATATATCATTTAAAATAACTTTATCAAATTTAAAGCCTTTAATTTTAATTTTTAATATATCTTGCTTAAATAATAATATATATATTAAATAAGTCATAGCAATAATTTGCCCTACAACAGTTGCAATAGCAGCACCTGTAATTCCAAAAGATGGGATAGGTCCAATACCAAAAATTAAAATTGGATCAAGGGCGATATTAGTTAAAGCACCGATTAATTGTGCTATCATTGGATAAATCATATTGCCAGTTGATTGAATAGTTTTTTCGATAATGATTTGAATTAAACAGCCAAAAGAAAAAATCGAAACTATTGATAAATAGCTATAACCCATTTGTGCAATTTCTTTATTTTGAGTAAACGCATTAATAAACAAATTTGAAAATAACACACCGAATATTAAAAATCCTAGCCACATTATAAGCCCTAAAAAAATCCCGTGAGAAGCGGCATTATTAGCAGCATCGATGTTTTTCTCTCCAAGACGTCTTGAAATTAGAGAGTTTATACCTATACCAGTACCTACTGATAATGAAATTAAAAGCATTTGTATTGGAAATGCAAGTGTTACCGCTGTTAGACCTTCTTGTGCATAGAATGATATAAATATACTATCAACAATGTTGTATAATGCTTGAACTGTCATAGAAAGCATTGCAGGAACAGACATTGTAATTAATAATTTTGTAACTGGCATAGTACCAAGTTTGTTTTCTTTTTTCATTTTCACCTCAAATTAATAGTATTATATAGCTTTTTATTCTAAAAACTATATAATACTATCATATTAATAATTAAAAATCAAGGAAAATTCAACTATCTTATTTTATTAAAATAGGAGTTTCGTAATTAAAAAACGGGCTAGTGTATTTAAAATAGTTAAATGTTTTTTTCACTAAAAACGGAACTTGCAGTAGTAAACTTTGATATGAGGCACTTCTAAATAAATACCAGCTTATATCAAAATAATCGTTATTAAATGTTAAGGCGTATAAATAAGAATAAATTGGAATAAGTAGCATCGTTACACCAATAGCGATAATATACATTAAAGATACGTTTTTCTTATTTAGTAAAAATATATTCGATAATAAAATTAAAATAATAACAAGCGAGAAAATAGAAATTGTTGAATAATCAAATATATTTAAAAAAGAGTCTTTATCAAAAGCTGAATACCTAGAAAATACACTGTCTAAACTTGCAATGAGTTCTAATCTTAAATCATATATTCTATACAAACTAAAAAGAAGTAATGATATAGAAATTAAATAAAACAAAACAAGCGAAGAACGATTATCTAAAAAATAAAGATGAATTGCAAATGCAAACGTTATAGTTAGAAATAAAAAATCCACACTCTTACCTCCTTTTAAAATTTTTCACCAAAAAATGAACAGGGAGCGAGTGTAGAAATATTAAATTTTATTATAGATAATGATACTTTAAAAAGTTAAATAATATGCAAAAGTTGTTATAATTAGTTTAATGAGATAGCTCTCTACTACTATAATACTTCATTTAATTAAGAATAGCAAGAAAAATTATCAATTTATTTATAAAAAATTTAAAAATTGTTAAAAATATGTTAATATATGTATATAATATGTCGTTTTTCTTGCTTTTTTTGTTAATTAGTGTAAAATATATAGTATAAAAATATATAGAATTAAGGAGAGAAGTATGAGCATTATTTATTCAAAAAACAAATTCAGCGAAAAAAACTTGAATTTAATTGTATCTTTAAAAGATTATTCAAATCTAGGATTTGCAAAAGAGGTAAAAAATTTAGAACTTTTTAAAGGTGAAAAAGAAGAAGTTTTTCAATCTAATGAAATTAAAGAGTCTTCACTTATAAAAACATTATTTGTAGGTATTGGAGAAGGCAAATGCAATGAAGAAATAAGAAAATCTTTAGCAAAAGCGGTTAAACTAATTAAAAAAGACAAAACTAAAGATATAAACGTTTATTTAGACTTTAATAAAGAAGATGAAGAATTAACAAAGAAAGTTTTAGTCTTATTTGCAGAAGTTTTTACAATGGTAACATTTAAAGACACTGTTAGTAAAACTGATGTTGAAGAAGAAAAAGAATTTACAGCTTATGTATTTACAGCAAATGAAGTTAATAACGGGCAAGAAAAATTAGATTACGGTGTTAATATAGCAAATGGTGTTAATTTAGCTATAAAATTAGTTAATGCACCGCCTAATGATATGTATCCTGAAGCTTTTGCAAAAATTGCAAAAGAAACTGCAAAAGAAAACGGTTTTGAAGCAGATGTAATTACATACAGTAAACTTCAAAAAATGAAAGCTGGATTAATTTTAGCTGTAGGCGAAAGCAGTGAAAATAAGCCTTGTATGGTTGTTATGAAATATAATGGCAATGGCGATGCACCATACACAGCTTTAGTAGGAAAAGGTTTAACTTTTGATTCAGGCGGATACTGCTTAAAATCATATCCAGGAATTGCAAGCATGCACACAGATATGGCTGGTGGGGCTGCAATGCTAGGAGCAATAACTGCAATTGCAAAAAATAAATTAAAAGAAAATGTTTATGCAGTAGTTCCATTATCAGAAAATTTAATTGGCGAAACAGCAGTGCTTCCTGGAGCAGTTGCAACTTCTTTATCTGGAAAAACAGTGGAAATTGCAAATACTGACGCTGAAGGAAGATTAATATTAGCTGATGCTTTATATTATATCTCTCAAAAAGAAGAAGTTGAAAAAATATTTGATATGGCAACTCTAACAGGGGCGGCTGCAAATGCATTTGGTGGAATTTGCTCTGCTATTGTTTCTAATAATGATGAATTATATAAACAATTAGAAATTGGCTCAATAAAAAGTGGTGAAAAAATTGCTAGAATGCCATTATTTGATGAATATCGTGATTCTTTAAAATCATTAAAAGCAGACTATAAAAATCTTGGAAATATTAAAGGTGGCGGAATTATGACTGCTGCGGCTTTCCTTGAAAAGTTTGTTAATGAAAAAGCTTGGGTTCACGTTGATATAGCTGGTGTGGCTTTTTCAGAAACTGAAAAAACATACACAGAACCAGGCGCAACAGGATATGGCGTAAAACTAATGTATTATATGTTAACTAAAGAATTTTAAATAATAAAGCTGTGACTAAAATATAACTCTTATTTTAGTCATGGCTTTAATTTGTTTTTTAAAAGAGGTAGTTTATGGAAGTTTTAATTGGAACATATTCAAAAAGAGATAGCGAGGGTATATATAGTTTTAATATAGATACTAATGGCAAGATTTCAAATGAAAATCTATTTTGCAAAATTAAAGATTCAAAGTATTTATGCTATTATAATGATTTGATTTTTACTGTTTTTACAAAAGAAGAAAAATCCGGAGTTGCAGTTATTAATAAAAAAGGCGAAGTTATAGCGCAAATACTTTATGAAGACATCGTTTCTAGTTATATAGCAATTATAGATGGATATATCTATACGGCAAATTACAAAACAGGGCAAGTTAGTAAGCTATTATATAAAAATAATAAATTAGAATTTATAAATAAAATTGTAATAAAAGAATTATCAGGCGCTCATATGGTGCTTGAATATAAAGATAAATTAATTATCCCATGTCTTTTAATTGATAAATTAATAATATTAGATAAAAACCTTATTATAAAAAAAGAGATAAAAACAAATAAAGGGCAAGGCCCTAGACACGCAGTTTTATCAAAAGATAATAGGTATTTATATTTAGTTTGTGAGTTATCGTGTGAATTATTAATGATGGATACACTAGATGATTTTAAAGTTGTAAAATCAATTCAATTAACAAATGATTTTAAAAATAATCCTTCGGCAGCGGCAATTAGATTAAGCGAAGATAAAAACACTTTATATGTTTCAACAAGAGGGGTTAATATAATTTCAGTAATAGATATTTTAAATAATGATTTAAAACTATTACAAACGTTTAATCTTACAATAGACCATCCGCGAGATATATTAAATATTTTTAATGATGAGTTTTTATTAGTTTCAGGAATGAATAGCGACAAAGTTTTATCTTATAAAATTTCTAATAGAATAATTGAAAAAGAAACTGGGAAAATAATAATTCCAGAAGGAGTTTCTTTTATAACTATTTAAATAATAAAGTAAGATTACAACTTTTTAACTAAGTGAGGGATTATTAAAAAATGTCACTTAAATTGAGTACAATAAAACACAAAAAACTTTAAAAGGAAATGGTGATATATATGAAAAATCAAATTGGAGTAGCTGGCCTTGGTGTAATGGGAAGAGCTTTAGCTTTAAATTTATATAATAATGGGTTTTTAGTGTCAGGATATAATAGAAGTTATGAAGTTGCAAAAAAAATTGAGGAAGAAAATAATGGTTTTTCAGCTTTTAGAGAATTATCTGATTTTGTTAATTCATTACAAAAGCCAAGAAAAATAATATTAATGCTACCGGCAGGAAAAGTTGTGGATGAATTTATTGAAAATTTATTAGAATTTCTTGATGATGGCGATATAATTATGGACGCTGGAAATTCATATTTTAAAGACACTATAAAACGTGAAAAGTATTTAGCGAAAAAGAATATAAAATTTTATGGAGTAGGCGTTTCAGGCGGAGAAAAAGGGGCGCTACTTGGTCCTAGCATTATGCCAGGGGGAAATAAAGAAAACTATAAATTAATAAAGCCATTTTTAGATAAAATATCTGCAAAAAAGAATGGCGAAGACTGCTGTGAATATATTGGAGAAAATGGAGCAGGACATTATGTTAAAATGGTGCATAATGGTATAGAATATGCCGATATGCAAATAATTTCTGAATTATATTTAATTTTAAAAAAATCTTATAAATTATCTAATTTAGAAATTTCTGATTTTTTTAAAGAATTAAATGAAGGCGAATCAAAAAGCTATCTTTTAGAGATAACTTATAAAATATTAAAAACAAAAGATTATAAAACTCAAAATGATTTAATTGATATGATAAAAGATACAGTCAGCCAAAAAGGTACAGGAAAATGGACCTGTATTGAAGCTATTAATCAAATGCAAACTGTTTCAACGATTGAGGCTTCATTAAACGCAAGATTCATTTCAAATATGAGTGATGAAAGAGAAATTTTAAATAATAAAATAGACACTAAAACTAATAGCAATATAGAATTTAGTAAAGAAGAATTAAAATCAGCTTATTATCTTGCAAAATTAGTTGCATATGCTCAAGGATTTGCTCAAATGGCGAATGCATCAAAAATGTATAACTGGGATTTAAATTTATCAAAAATAGCAGCAATTTTTAGAGCAGGTTGCATAATTCAAGCTGAATTATTAGAACTATTAATGAAAACTTATGAAGGTAATAAAAAAGCAGATAATTTTTTATTACACGATGATATATTAAAAATAATAAATGAAAACATTGATGATTTAAGAAACGTTATACTAAAATCAATACAAACAAAAATACCAACTCCGTCAATGGCAGCAGCACTAACTTATTTAGATCAATTAAACTCTAATTTATTAGGCGCTAATTTAATTGCTGCACAAAGAGATTTCTTTGGCGCACATACATTTAATAGGATTGACGAGGAGGGAGTTTTTCATTATGAGTGGGAAGAAAACTAGGAACCTTACGATTTTTGGTGGAACTGGAGATTTAGCTTATAGAAAATTAATTCCAGCTTTTTATAATTTATTTGTAAGAAAAGAGATTTCAAAAAATGATAAAATATTAATAATCGGTAGACGTGATTATAAAACTTGCGAATATACTCAAATTATTAAATCATGGACAGAAAAATACAGCAGGTTAGATTATAAAGAAGAAGTTTTTAATGAGTTTGTAAAATTAATTGAATATTTTCAAATGGATTTTACTAATTTAGAAAATTATGATAATTTATCAGCATATTTTTGTAATAATGCTTATAGTGAAAATGTTTTTTATTATGCAGTAGCACCAAGGTTTTTTGGTGTTATTAGTGATGGGATTTTACGTTTAAACTGCCTTGGAGAAACAAAAATAGTTATAGAAAAACCTTTTGGCGAAACTTTAGAAGAAGCGAGAACTTTAAATGAAAAACTAGAAAAATGCTTTGGAGAAGAAAATGTTTATAGGATTGATCATTATCTTGGCAAAGAAATGATTAGAAATATTTTAACAATTAGGTTTACAAATCAAATTTTTAAAAATTGTTGGGATAAAAATTCAATAGAAAATGTTCAAATTATAGCTAGCGAAGATATTGGAGTTGGCACTCGTGCGGGGTACTATGATAAAGCAGGCGCATTAAAAGATATGGTACAAAATCATTTATTTCAAATACTAAGCATCATTGCATTAGAAGAGCCAAATGATGAATTTGATTTAAAATCAAGACAAACAGAAGTTTTAAAAAATTTAAGACAAATTGAAAAATTAGATATAAAAGATAGCCTTGTTTTAGCGCAGTATGATGGATATTTATTAGAAGATGGAGTTAATAAAGATTCAAAAACTGAAACTTTTGCATTTTTAAAACTTTTTATTGATAACAAAAGATGGGAAAATGTTCCTTTTTATTTAGTTACTGGTAAAAAATTAGAAAAAAGGGAAATGATTATTAAAATTAAATTTAAATCAGTAGGTAAAGCAAAAAAATCTGATGAATTATTATTTTACGTTCAGCCAACTGAGGGAGTGAATTTAAAATTCAATGTTAAAGTGGCTGGAGATTCAAATGAAATAATAAGAGAAGAGATGGATTTCTGCCAAAACTGTATTTTAGCAAATAGAATAAATACCCCAGAAGCATATGAAAGACTTTTACATGCTGTTTTAGATGGGGATAATATATGGTTTTCTGCATGGGATCAAATTTATCTTTCTTGGGATTACACAAAGAAATTAAAAGAAAAATATTGCAAGGAAAATATTGAAATGATACAATATAATCAAAACTCAAAAGGGCCAAAATTAGAAATTAAAATTTTATGAAAGGAGAAAAGTTATGCCACAAATTACTATTAATATTAATGATAAGAAAAGAGTTGAAAAACTCTATAAAGAAATGAGTGTTAATGTAGCTAATATTATTGATATAACACCAGAAAGAATTTTTGTTCTAACAAATGAAAATACAATTTGTAAAGCAGGAGAAATACAAGAAGATTTATGTATTGTTAGTATATCATGGGTGCAAAGAAGCTATGAATTAAGAGAAAAAGTTGCAACTTCAATTATTTCAACTTTAAAAGAAAATGGAATAAAAGAAGTTAAACTAACATTTAAGGATATAATAAGAGAAAATGTATTCTAAAATAAAAATCCACTTCAATTAAATGAAGTGGATTTTTATTATAATTTTTTTATTAAGATAAAGGATAATAGCTGATAATACAAAAAATATATTTAATAATATTTCTGGATATTACGATTGTTCACTTTTTATAACATCAACCATATTGATAACTTTTTTTAAATCACTAGTTGATATATTAGATAGTTTTTCTAAAAGTGTTTTAATATCAGGGTTAGAATTTAAAAGTTTATTTAAAGAACTAAAATCAGAAAGATCTTCAGATTTTAAATCACCTGTTAAAAGATAATCAACAGAAACTTCTAAATAATCGGCTATTTTTTTTAAAGTAGATCCAGTTGCGCTATGTTTTCTTCCCATTTTCAAATCAGTAATTAATCCACGACTAATACCAATCTCTTTACACATTTTCCCTGGAGTTATCCCTTTGTTTTTACATAATTCACTGATTATGCCATATAAACTGTACATACAATATACACTCCTTTTAATTTAATTATCCTTATTTTACGGAGACATATAAGCACAAATTGCAACAAACTATTAAAATAATAGTACATTTTTGAGTACTTGTCAAGCGAAAAAACAGATGTAATATACAATAATAAAATTATCTAATTTAATATTACATAATTATAATAGGATAAATTGTCGAAAAAGGTAGTATAAAGTAAAACAAATAAATTATTTACAAATAGATAAATAAATTGTATTATATGTAATAGCGATAAGCTAATAAAAAATAAAGGATATAAAATGGAATTAATTAAAAGAATATATTTAAAGCATGAAGAAATTATTAATTATATAATTGTTGGTATTTTAACAACAATAGTAAGTTTGATTTTTTACTTTGCATCAACTAGAACATTCTTAGATGTAAATAATGCACTAGAATTACAAATTGCAAATTTAATTAAGTGGGTAAGTGGGGTATTATTTGCGTATTTTACTAATAGAAAATACGTATTTAAAAGCACGAATCCAAATTACTTAAAAGAGTTTATAAGTTTTTCATCTTCAAGACTAGCGACATTATTTTTAGATATGGCATTAATGTGGTTGTTTGTAACTTATTTAAAAATAAACGATTCGATTTCAGTTTTAGTTGCGATAGCAATAGTTACAATAGCAAACTATTTTTTAAGTAAAATATTTGTGTTTAAGGATAAAAATTAATATTTAAATAGTCGATTAGTATAATCTAGTTTTGAATTTTGAGTAGTTTTAGCGAAAGTAGAAAATGCGCAAAATGCTCTATTTTCATATTCACAAACTATTTTACAATCATTATTAACTTCTTTAATACGTTTAATAGAATGAGAAAAAGGCAAGGAGGTATCTTTGCTTTTTTCTTTTATTATATTCTCTCCGTTTTTATCCATTGCTAAAATCCTAAGGTAAGGTGGTGCTTTTGGATAATTTTTATTTAAATTCAAAAATCCATATAGCATTATTCTACGAAGTCTTGATTTTGTGTAAGTTTTAGTTGGTAATAAATTAAAAGCCATATCTATACTATCTGCTTCTAAAAATGCATTTTCAAATGCATGGCTTAATTCTTCATTGCAATCAGGAATATTTATAAAAAAGTCGCTGTTTTTATTTTTTAATGAGAATAATAAACTTCTCTCAAAAACTTTATCAAAAGTAAAATATTCGCCTTGATGTAAGGCCTTATTAACTATATCATGATTTTCATTTGGTATAAAATTTAAAAATCTATCCCATTTATAGCTTTGAATATTGTCTCTTAGCATAGTAGCAGAAGCAAATCCGTCTTTTTCTATTAAATCATTATATAAAGCCCCTTTTCTTTTTATGGGAATAAACTCAACATCAAACGAAAGAGAAATAGCAGCTTTAATATACTCAATAGCTAAAATATCATTAGAAGCAGTGACAAAATCATTATTTAATTCAAATTTATCAATTAACGCATTTTCTCTTGCTTTTGCAAAAGGGAGTTTTTTATCAAGATAAAATTTTAAAGATATTTGATATTCTTCACTTAAAAGAAAATGAGCAATATTTTTTAAAATATTAATATTACCACTCTCACTGCCAAAACAAATAATATCAACATTTAATTCTTTAAGCATACTAACAGCAGCAAAAGCAAAGCCTTCAGCACTTAAAGATGAATAAGGAAAAGGCAATTCTAAAACAAGGCTTGCACCATTAATAACTGCTGTTTTACTTCTTAAAAACTTTGAAAAAAGAGCAATTTCTCCACGTTGAACACAGCTACCACTTTGAATGATAACTATCTCTTGAATACCTTTTTCTTTTAAAGAATTAATTTGATATAAATGGCCTGTATGAAAAGGATTGTATTCGGCGATTATGCCCGCAGTTTTCTTCATTTTAAAACTCCTTGAAATATTTTTATATAAATTTATAATAATGCTAAAAAAAATATATGTCAAGGCTTTAAAAAGGTTAAATTTTTAATATTATTAAATCATTTAACAACTAAATATTAAAAAGTATATATAAAATTATATCTTTTATCTAAAAAGTTAGGGAAAAAAGCGAAAATCATAAAAAAAGATTGAAAATAGTTGAAAATCTTTTGAATATATTTTATAATAATATAGTTAGCATTAAAAAAAATGCAAATCAATAAAATTAATATAATTACTTGGAGGCAAGAATGAAAATTTTAGTTATTAACTGTGGCTCAAGCTCATTAAAATATCAATTACTTGATATGACTAATGAAAGCGTTATTTGCAAAGGTGTTTGCGAAAGAATAGCAATTGGTGGTTCATTTATTACGCATAAAGCAAAAGGTGGAGAATGGAAAGTTGATGTTGACTTTGCAAACCATACTGAAGCTATTGCAAAAGTATTTGAAATGATGACAACTGGCGAAGGTGCTGTTATTAAAGATAAATCTGAAATCGCAGCTATTGGTCATCGTACAGTACACGGCGGTGAAAAATTCCAACAACCAACACTTATCACTGATGAAGTTATAAAAACAATCGAAGAATTATCAGCACTTGCTCCAGCTCATAATCCAGCTGCAGTTCAAGGTATTAAAAGCGTTAAAGAAATATTTGGCGAAGATATGCCAAATGTTGCAGTATTTGATACAGCGTTCCATGCAACTATGCCAGCAAAAGCATATATGTATGCAGTTCCTTATGAGTTTTATGAAAAACATTCAGTTCGTAGATACGGCTTCCACGGAACAAGCCATAAATTCGTTTCAAAAGCTGCTGCTGATTACTTAGGTAAAGATTTAAGCGAAGTTAAAATTATTTCTTGCCACTTAGGTAATGGTGCATCTCTTGCTGCTGTTGATTGTGGTAAAGTTGTTGATACATCAATGGGCCTAACTCCACTTGGTGGATTTATGATGGGTTCACGTTCAGGTGATTTAGATCCTTCAGTTGCTGCTTTAATTTCTGAAGTTACAGGAATGAAAGGCAACGAAATCTCAGATTATTTAACTAAAAAAGGTGGATTTGTTGGAGTTTCAGGTATTTCAAGCGACTGTCGTGATATTGAAGATGCTGCTGCACAAGGCAATGAAAGAGCTCAGCTTGCACTTGATATGTATTACTATCAAATCAAAAAATTCATTGGTAGCTATGCTGCTGCAATGGGTGGTGTTGATTGCGTTTTATTTACAGCTGGTATCGGAGAAAACTCAGGTGCAATTAGAGCTGGCGTTTTAGAAGGTTTAGAATTCTTAGGTGTTAAAATTAATGCAGAAGAAAATAAAAAACGAGGCGAGGCTGTTATTGATATCACAGGTGAAGGCGCAACTGTTAAAGCATTAGTTGTTCAAACAAATGAAGAAATCATGATTGCAAGAGATACTGTTTCAGTTATCACTAAGTAATTAATATAAAAATGGTGGATTATATTAATCCACCATTTTTATTTGTGATATTTTGTGATACAAATATTAAATAAATGTTACAATTTAGGTAATAATATTGCTATATTATGCATTATGCAGTATAATTTGAAACGCAAAGGGCATTTAATTTAAAATGTCTATAAAGAAAGGAAAAATTAAAATGAAAAAAATAATATCACTTATGCTATCAGCAGTTTTAATGATGGCTTTATTTACAGCTTGTTCTAGCGAAGAGGAAGCAAAAGTTTACACTAGTGAGGAATTAGCAACTGTAGTAACAACAGCTTTAGGCGAAGAAATGGCTGGATATTTCCCTCCAATTACACTAGGCTCTGAAGATTTAAATAGCTTTTTATTTAACGCAGATGGCTTAGGCTTTGATGCAGCTAATTATCAAGCTGGTGCTTTTTCTTTTTCAATAATGAATACACAAGCATACGCAGTTATGTTAGTTCAACCAGCTGAAGGTATGGAAGAATCAGCGTTAGCAGAGCTTGAAGAATATAGAGATTATATTATCTCTGCATTTGAAGGATATCTACCAGATCAATTAGCTGTTGCTCAAGAAGGTAAAGTTGAAACTTTAGAAAATGGATTAATCGCTTTAGTAATTTATGAAAGTGGCGATGACGTTTTAAATGCAATTAAAACTGAACTTACAGCAGAATAGTTTTAAAACAGCAAGGAAAAAAATCCTTGCTGTTTTTTTATGATTTTTTTAATTTTATTAATTTTTCTATATCTTTATTTGATTTTTTATAATAAAAACTAGATAAATCATGATCAAAATAAAATAAAGAGGTGCTTATATATCTAAAATCAATGTATAAAGCGTTAATTTTTTTTATATTAAAATTATCATCAAAAATTATATAAACATTGCTTTTTTCTTTATAGTAGTTTATAAGTTTATTAAAAATATATTCACTGCAAGGTCCAAAGTCGTCTTTTAAATAGACATTGTTAGGATGTCTTTTAATAATATTTTTAAAAATGAATATACATTTATTATAAAAAAATAAATGCTTATAATAATTAAAAATACAATCATTAATAATAGCTGTGTTTTTAATAATATCGCCCCCTTTTTTATATAGTATATGTAAAACATAGAAATTTGTGAATTTGTGCAATGTTTATATAAATAACTATCAGTAAATGAATTAATTTACTGCAAAAGACGAAATTAATGCAAATTGTGTGATTTTATATAAGTTTTGCTTGTAAAATATAAGTATATACTGTATTATATATATGTAAAAAAGAATTATATATGGAGGATTAACTAATGGCAAAAATTTTAGTTGAAACATCTGCAAGACACATTCACTTAACTCAAGAACACGTTGAAATTTTATTCGGACAAGGTCACCAATTAACTCATAAAAAAGACTTATCACAACCAGGGCAATTTGCTTGTGAAGAAAGAGTAACAGTTGTAGGCCCTAAAAAAGAACTAGCTAATGTTTCTGTTTTAGGCCCAGTTAGAACAGCAACTCAACTTGAACTTTCAGGCACAGATGCTCGTTCAATAGGTTTACCAATTTTCATTAGAGAATCAGGTGATATAAAAGGAACAGCAGGATGCAAATTAATTGGACCTGCAGGCGAAGTTGAAATTGCTGAAGGTGTTATTGTTGCAAAAAGACACATACATATAACTCCTGAAGATGCTCAAAGTTTTGGTGTTTCAGATAAAGAAATCGTTAAAGTTAAAATCACTTCTAATGATAGAAGCTTAATATTTGATGACGTAGTTATCAGAGTTAGCCCATCATTTGCAACAGCTATGCATATTGATACAGATGAATCAAATGCTTGTGGTGGTGCAAAAGAAGGCGAGATAGTTAAATAATAAAAATTATTAAAGGAGCTTTAGGGCTCCTTTAATTTTCACTTGAAATTTACAAATTATTATGCTATAATATTATAGTTTTATAGACAGTGCTAAATGGCGTTATTAGACATACAAAGAGAGCCGTACGAGAGTCTGCTGCGAACCATGTCAGATGGGAAACCAAGCAGCATTAAGCAGATTTGACTTTGCGATACATCAGTTCTCTTTGTATATGTAATAATGCACTACATATTGATGTAGCGCCATAATGGGCGATAGCCTGTCTTTTTTTGTAAAGGAGTGATTTTTTTGCATACTGCACTATATAGAAAATTTAGACCAAGAACTTTTTTTGAGGTAGTTGGGCAAAAATATGTTGTAGCCGCTTTAAAAAATCAGATTTCAAATGGTAGGATAGGACATGCCTTTCTTTTTACTGGAACTCGAGGAACTGGGAAAACTAGTTGCGCTAAAATTTTTGCAAAAGCAATAAATTGTCAAAATCAAAAAGCGGGCGAGCCATGTTTAGAATGCGATATATGTATAGGAATTGAAAATGAATCTATATATGATGTAACTGAAATGGATGCAGCTTCTAATAACTCTGTTGAAGATATTAGGGATTTACTAGAAGAAGTTATGTATCTTCCGGTTATGGCAAAATATAGAGTGTATATAATAGATGAGGTTCATATGTTATCAACTTCAGCTTTTAATGCATTATTAAAAACATTAGAAGAGCCTCCAGCTCACGTTGTTTTTATACTAGCTACAACTGAAATTCATAAAGTTCCAGCTACGATACTTTCAAGGTGTCAAAAATATGATTTTAATAAATTAACTGTTAGCGAAATAGGGGATAATCTCTTGCAAATCGCTCAAAATGAAAATATAAATTTATCAACTTCAGCTGCTAAAATGATTGCGTCTTTAGCAGATGGCGCAATGCGTGACGGACTTTCAATTTTAGAAACTTGTGTTGCTTCTTCTAGCGAGATAACTGAAGATGTTGTCTCAAATATAGTTGGAGTTTCAAAAGATGATGAATTATTTAATCTTTCAAAAGAAATAATTAATAAAGACCTTGCAGAATGTTTAAGATATCTTTTAGAGATGGAAAAACGAAGCATTGATTTAAAAAGATTATGTGAAGAATTAATAACTCATTTTAGGAATTTACTCCTTGCTGGAATAGATAAAACATCAGCTGAATTATTAAATATTTCAAATGAAAAATTTGAAATATTAAAAGAACAAGCAAAAACATCAAACACAGCTTTTATATCTTTTGTTTTATCTAATTTAACTAAGTGTTTAGAAGAAATTTCTTTAGGCCAAAATACTAAAATAGCAATGGATATAGCATTGTTTAATATTTGCAATATCCATAATATCCAGCAAATACCAGTTATAGTGCCGATTGAACAAACAAATAAAATCGAAACTATAAAAGAAACAACTACTGTAAATAAAAAAATAGAGCCTAAAAAACCACAACAAGAAATAACAGAAGAAACTCCTAAAGTTATTTATGAAAAAAAACCAGTAGATGGAACTCAAAACGAAAAACCAATAGAATTTATATATTGGAAAGATGTTTTAAAATCTATTGAAAAATCTGATATACAATTAAATTCCGTTATAAAAGATTCAAAAGGTTGGCTTTATAAAAATATAGTTTATATTCAAGGTAGTGAAGGCTTAAATGAATATATAAGGCAATTTAAAGATGCTGCACAAGAAGTTAAAAGATGTATATTAGAAGCGTGTGGCACAAGCTATAATATAGGTGGGTATAAAAATATTCAACATTTGATAGAACCTCCTAAAATTGATAGTTTAGATAGCTTAAAAGCACTTGAAAAAGATGGTGTTGAAATAAATATAAAAGATTAAAATAAAAAGGAGCAAAATAATGAAAGCAAGATTACCAAAAGGAATGGGCGGCGGCCCTCAAAACATGAATCAAATAATCAAACAAGCGCAACAAATGCAGGATGAAATGAAAGTTGTTCAAGAAAAACTAGATACAACGGAATACGAAGGAAATAGTGGCTCAGGATTAGTTAAAGCTGTTGTAACTGGTAAAAACGATGTTGTGAAATTAACTATTGATCCAAAAGCAGTTGATACTGATGATTTAGAAATGCTAGAAGATTTAGTTTGTGCTGCTGTTAATGATGCTATATCTAAAGCAAAACTTGATAACGAAACACAAATGAATAAAATAACAAATGGTTTAAATGTTCCAGGGATGCTATAATTATGAAATCAAATGCTAATCCATTAGAAAAGCTTATTGATAGCTTTCAAAAGCTTAATGGTGTTGGTAAAAAAGGTGCAACTAGAATGGCATATCAAGTGCTTTCTATGGACGAAAAAGATGCCATTGAATTTTCAAATGCAATTTTGTCAGTTCATAGAGAAATTCATAAATGCCCAAATTGCCAAAACTTTACTGAAAAAGAATTATGTGTGATTTGCGAGTCAAAAACACGAGATAAGAGTGTTATTTGTGTAGTAGAAAGTCCTAGAGATATTCAAACTTTTGAAAAAACAAGGGAATATAAAGGGATGTATCATGTTTTACATGGTTTAATATCTCCTTTAGATGGAATAACAGCATCAGAACTAACTATTAAACAGCTACTAAACAGATTAAAAGATGATGAAGTTAGTGAAATTATAATGGCAACTAGCCCTACAATAGAAGGGGAAGCAACTGCTATGTATATTTCAAGAATAGTAAAGCCTTTAGAAGTTAAAGTAACTAGATTAGCCTATGGATTGCCTGTGGGGGCATCTTTAGAATTTGCGGATGAAGTGACTTTATTTAGAGCTTTACAAGGAAGAACTGAAATTTAATTAAAAATATAAAAACAGTGAAGATTTCAAGCGAAATCATGCACTGTTTTTTATTTAGATATTAGATTAAAATAAAATTATTCTTCTAGTTTTAATGAAATTGCAGTTGGAGAAGGATCACAAAGCCAGTATTTTTTACAATCATCAGTCCTATGAAAAAAGAAATTATTATACATTTCTCTTCTAATAGTTGCAGGATCTTTAAATAAAGTGTTTTTATTAATTATTTCATTAACTTCTTTTTCCGTGTATTCCTTATTTTTTTCAAATTTATTAGCTAAAAATAATAAAACATATAACTGCTTTTTTCTTTTACTAGGAAAAGAAATTAAAATATTATCTTCATTAAAAAAGTTTTCGATAATTTTTGGTATTTCCATAATAATCCTCTTTATACTGTTAAAACTTTACCATCGCTTTTTAAAGCTTCTGTTAGTGGAATTCCCATAGGAGCAACTTCAATACCTAAAGCTGATAAATCTTCATCAACTCCAAACATTTTAGCACACGCAATGCACGCTTTAACTACAACCCCAGCTTCTTGCGCTGATTTTACAAGTTCTTGAATTTCTTTATTTTCAGCAGTTAATTTTGAAGTTGGCCCCCAAATAATTAATTCAACTTCATTAAACCAAGAGCGAAGTTTCGCGTTTGTGGTATACATAAATACCATAGTTTTTGCAGTATCTGGATTATCATTAACCCATAGTACAGTTAATTTATCATTCATAATTATGACCGTCCTTTTCTTAGAGTTTTAGATTAATTCTTAAACTCTCTTAAACAAAATTAAGTTGCCTTATATATCAATATTAACAGATGTTAGATGGTATTGCAATAGTGAAAATAAAAGATAATAGCTTATTAGCAGATACCTATAAAGAACAAATACCGATTTTCATAAGAAATCGGTATTTTAGCGTACAAAATAGGGGTGGGATATGCTTTAATTGTTTTAAA
>CAYJGG010000031.1:0-21158 GCA_964369915.1 uncultured Oscillospiraceae bacterium
GGATTTTAAGTCCCTTGTGTCTGCCGATTCCACCACAGCGGCAATTTTTAGTGCTTATTTATAATACAACATAATTTAATAAATGTCAACACCTTTTTTAAAATAAATTAATTTTTTTTCACGTGAGGTAAATGAGCCCCTTTTATAATAGCCCACATACGAATTAAAAAAATTAATAGCAAGGGAATTCCAGCGGAAACTATGTCGTTTTTTATATTTAAAGTTAAGCAATAAACGAAAGCTCCAACGATAGAAGCAGTGGCATAAATTTCTTTTTTTAGTATTGTTGGCGTCACATTCACCATAATATCACGGAGTAATCCTCCGCCCACAGCAGATAATGTTCCAACAAAGCAAAGAAGAAAATAATTATCATTAAACCCTAAACTTATAGCCACTTGCATTCCTACTATTGTGAAAATAGCAAGACCAATAGCATCAAGTGTGTTTATAATTAATAAAATATGATTTTTGTATTTAGATTTACTTAATGGCTTATATATAAGTATAGTTATAAAAGATGAAATAAGCGCAATAGTAAAAAAAGTTGGATTTGTAAAAAGGATAGGGGGAGTGTTGCCCAAAATTATATCTCTTGTCATACCACCCGCAGTAGCCGTAGAAACTGCTGCACAGTTTATTCCAAAAAAATCTAAATCATTATCTATTCCAATCATAGCACCTGCAAAAGCAAAGGTTATAGTGCCAATCACCTCTAAAATGAAAGTCAAAATGAATACTCCTTTTATATAATGTATTTACATTAAGAATAGTACCATTTTAAATTAATTTAGTCAATGATTTAGTGAAATTAAATGAAATAATTCTTGTATAAAATTTAAAGCTATGATAAAATACATTTATTGTTTAAATTAAAAAAAGGAACGTGAAAATGAGAGAAAAAGAAATATCAGAAATAAAAAGAAGATTTAAAAACGATGGCAATAATATAAATTATGTTATGGGCTGTTATGTTGATACAAGTAAACAAATTGTAAGTGAATTTCGTCAATCAATTTCTTTAATGCAAGAAGAAGAAAAAGAAAAAATGCTGACGATTTTAAGAAAAACTCTCAGTGGTACTTACGGTAAAAATTTAATAGATTTAGAATTTTCAACACAGCAAGTTGCCGATAGCAAAGAACACACATTATTAATGGATTTAAAAAAATCAGGGCTTAGTAATGAAGCAGATATAAAAGAGTTGTATGAAAAAGTTATTAATTCTGTCGATTTAGAAGAACCTTACTTGATTTTACTTGCATTTGATAAATATGATGTTCCTTATAAAAATGAAAAAGGCGAGAAAAGTGATTTTGATTTTAGCGAAACATTTAGCTATTTTGTTTGTAGTGTTTGCCCTGTTAAAATGACAAAACCAGCCCTTGGCTATTATGTTAATGAAAATGAGTTTCATAATAGTAAAATAGATTGGATAGTTTCATCTCCTATACTAGGATTTATGTTTCCAGCTTTTGATGATAGAAGCAGTAATATTTATTCTGCGCTTCATTTCACAAAAGGAATTAATGGTGAAAACGAAGAATTTATTAGAAATATATTTAATATAGATCCAGAAATGCCAGCAGCAATTCAAATGCAAACTTTTAATAATGTTTTATCTGAAAGTCTTGGCGAAGAGTGTAATTTAGATATATTACAAACAATTCACTCAAAGGTTACAGAACTTGTTATATCGCATAAAGAAGCAAAAGAGGAAGATCCTTTAAAATTTTCAAAACTACATCTAAAAGGGCTTTTATCACAATGTGAAGTTAGCGAAAAGAGTATAGATAAATTTGAAATGCAGTATGATGAAAAGTTTGGAGAAAGAGCAGAACTTGCTCCTAAAAATATAGTTGAAATTAAAAAGTTTAAACTGGAAACGCCGGATATTACAGTTAATGTTAATCCAGAGAGAACAGATTTAGTTGACACACAGATAATTGATGGAACAAAATACCTTTTAATTCGATTAGAAGATGGTGTGGAAGTTAATGGAGTTAATATAGATATAAAATAAAAAAAGCAACCATGTAGATTAATTAGTAACAATAAATTAAAATAAAATGATAGTAGAATTTTGTTCTACTATCATTTTTGATTTTTACCTATAAGTTATAATTTTCTTCTATCAGCACGCTTAAAGTTTTTGTAGTAATTTTCTTTATCTACATACATTTTTTTATCGGCTTCTTGTATACAATCATCTAAATCCTCGCTAGAATAACTAAAAGAATGGCCTAAAGAAATAGCTAGAGTGTCTTCTTTACGAAGTTGTGCTTTTAAATTTTTGATGATGTTATTAAATTCATCTTCGGTTTTACTGTTTGTATCCAAAATGATAAATTCATCACCACCAACTCGAAATACATTTCCATAAAAATATGATTTTAATATATTAGCGCAATTTTTTATTAATATATCTCCAAAGTTATGTCCAAAAATATCATTTGCTTCTTTTAAGCCATTAATATCTGCAAATAGTATTCCAATAAACCCTGGATGAGTTAAATATAAATCTGATAATTCAGATGAATAACTATTTCTGTTTTTAACTCCTGTCAAATCATCTATAAAGCTTAAAGAACGGAATTTATTTAATAAATAATATTTGCAGTTATCTTTATGATTATGTCCTGTTGCCATTGATTTAACAAAGGCTTCACAACTTCCATATCCACAAGAAAAACAATTTATGTTTCTATCTTCTTTAGTTAATTTTCCAAGTTCGATATATGTGTTTTCTAAATCAATATTTTCGTTTTCGATATAAGATTTGCTCTTATCAAAATATTTTCTTATATAATCATTTAAATCTAAAGTTTTATTAAAGTGGTCCATTAATTTATCGCACTCATCTTTAGATAACTTTTTAATCATATTGTTTGTTTTATAATCTATTGCATTTAGCCTTGCTGTTTTTAATGTTCCAGTTCCTATATTGCAACCATCAATACAATTTAAAGTGTCTACTAAAAGGGGAACAGGAGTATTATTTTTTATATCTTCTATATACTCTTTAAAATAACTTTCTATATTAGAAATCCCTTCAACAGATTTTATCCAAACATCGTCATTTAAATGATATTTTATGTTTTCACTAAGTCCACCTGGTCTTGGAAAAGCAAATCCAATAGAGCCTTCGGTATTATCAAAATTTAAACTTTCATAATCTTCAAGGTTAATATTTTTTGCTTTAATATAATCGATGAATTTTGCAAAAGTGACATTGTAATCAAGCATATTATTTGATATTTCACTAGAAATTTCACGTTTTTTACCTATACAAGGCGATAAAAACATAATTTTATCATTTGTTTTTATCTGTTTTTTTAAATAAGTTGCAAGACAGACAATAGGGCTTTGAATAGGAGATAAATATTCGATTAATTCAGGTCGATATTTTTCTATATAACTAACTACAACAGGACATGGCTGAGAAATTAAAGATAAAGGATTATTGTCTTTAATATGTTTTAAATGAGCCCAAGTGCAAATATCTGCTCCAATAGAAACATCATACACTTTATTTACTCCAATAGATTTTAAATATCCTATAATTGAATTTATATTACTAAAATTTGTTTTTGCTGCAGGAGCAATAATAACAGAGATATTCTCGCCGTTATTTAAATTTTCAAAAAAAGTTTCGGTATCATCAATAAAATCTCTAGCATTATGATCGCATATTGAAATGCATTCACCGCAAGAAATACAAAAACCTTCTTTAATAAGTATTTTATTTTGGTCATTATCTAAAACAGCTTCATGGGCGTTTGTTGGACATTTGAATATGCATTTATTACAGCCAACACATTCGCTGCTTACGGTATGAATATAGTTCATTTTCTCCATAGACCTACTCCTAAAATTGCAAAGCATTATTGAAAAATTGCAGATTATATCAATATAATTATAGCAATATTTTAAAATTAAGTCAATTTTAAAATTATTAAAAATATTATGATTATTAGTTCTTGATTTAAAAAAATATTATAATATAATTAGAATAAAAGAAATTAAATTAAGAAGGGAATAATGCTTATAATGAGAAAAACTTTTCATAAAATATATAATAAATTAAAAATACTGTTTATTAAAAAAGTAATTAACATACAAAGTGATAAAAACATAAGTTTAAATGAAACTATAATAGCAGAATATATATATTTAAATGAAGGGATATCAATTAAAACTTTAGCAGAAGTTTTTAAATTATCTCCATCAAATATTAATTACAAATTGGAAAATCTAATAAATAAGAAAATTATAAAAAAAGAGCAATCAAAAATTGATAAAAGAGAATTTATTTTATTTATATGCGATGAATATAAAAATTATAATTTAAGAGAAGATAGATATATGTCCTCATTAAAAACACGATTACAAATTAAATTAGGTAGTGAAAGATATAAGGACTTAGAAGAAATAATTATAGAAGTAGATGATGAAATAGTATAAAAAAATCTTAGCCGAAATTTGGCTAAGATTTTTATTTTTATTTAAAAATTATTTTTTTATCCTGCATACTATCTAAAATAGCAAGACTTTCTAAGCGATAACCTTTACTTCTAATTAGATCTCCGCCTTCTTGAAATCCTTTTTCTATGGCAATACTAATGCCAGCAACTGAGCATTCAGCTTGCTTTGCAATATCTAAAAGTCCTAAAAGTGCATTTCCAGCGGCTAAAAAATCATCTATTATTATAATATTATCATCACTACTTAAAAACTTTTTTGAAACAGTTATAGTGTAGTCTTTATTATAAGTAAAAGAATGAACATTACTAGTGTATAATTCACCGTCTAAATTTTTACTTTTAGCTTTTTTTGCAAATAAAACTGGAACATTAAAATATTGAGCGGCTATAGAAGCAATTGCAATTCCAGAAGCTTCGATAGTTAGTATTTTAGTTATTTTATCATCTTTAAATCTTGATTTAATTTCTTTTCCAATTTCATTTAATAAATTTATATCAAGTTGATGATTTAAAAAGCTATCAACTTTTAATATATTACCTTCTTTAACAACTCCATCAGTTAGAATTTTTTGTTTTAATATATCCATATATTTTCCTCACATTCTATCTTTATAGTAACCGATATAATCCGAAACTAGTTCGGATTATATCGGTTACTATAAGCTATTATAACATAAAAAACATAAAAAATGAATATCTTATTATTATAAAATATGTAAATAATATATGAAAGGGACAATTAATGAAACTTAAAAAAAGAATAACTTTTTTTTATCTTATGGTTTTAATATTTTGCGTGTTGAGTTTTACAAATAATATAGGGAATGATGAAGACACAACGTTTGAAAAAAGCATGCAAACTTTTAACTACCAATTAAATAATCCAGAATTATATGCAGTGAAATTGAATGATGCAATAGAAATGACAAACAGTGAGGAAAAAATAATATATTTAACTTTTGATGATGGACCAAGCCCAAGAACAGGAGAAATATTAGACATACTAAAAAAACATAATGTTAAAGCAACTTTTTTTGTAGTAAAACCTCAGGAGGAAGAATACAATGAATATTTACTTCGTGCAGTAGAGCAGGGGCATTCAATTGGAATTCATTCTAATAGCCATAAATATAATGAAATATATGAAAGTGTAGAAAGTTTTTTATCTGATTTTGAATTAGCGTATGAATACATAAAATCAACAGCTGGAATAAGTCCAGTTATTTTTAGATTTCCCGGTGGAAGTGTTAATGATTATAACGATGATATTATAGTAGAATTAGCTAATGAAATGACACGTCGAGGTTTTGTTTACTTTGATTGGAATGTTGAAAGTAATGATAGTAATAATAATTTATCGGCATCTAGTATATATAATAATGTTATTAATGGAGTAGGAGAAAAAGAAAGAGCGGTAGTTATAATGCATGATTCATACACTAGGAAAACAACAGTTTCAGCACTGGATGACATAATAACCACTCTCTTAGAAAAAGGATATATTTTTAAAACATTAGATGAAACGGTAAAACCAATACAATTTAAAATAAAATAGCTTGCTAAACTTAATAGTTTAGCAAGCTATTTAAATTGTTATTAGATTGCAAAAGTTTCTTCGCCAATTGTATGAATTTTAATGATGTTTGTTGAGCCTGAAACTCCAACAGGAACGCCAGCTGTGATAACAACAGTGTCATTATCAGCAACAATGCCAGTTGATTTAGCAGCTTCAACAGCTGATTGCATTAAATCATCTGTGTTTGCATGATTTGGCATTAAAACAGGCATAACACCCCATGATAATGATAAATGTCTGCAAGATTTTTCAGTTGTAGTACAACCGATTATAATATGCTCTGGTCTGTATTTTGAAACTCTTCTTGCAGTTGAGCCTGAGTGAGTGATTGTTACTATAGCTTTTGCTTTTGTATCAGCAGCAGTAAGGCATGAAGCATGGCAGATAGCTTCTGAAACAGCTGAAGATGTGCGTTTCATTGAGCTTTCTTTTAGGATTTTTGTGTATTCGATATGCCCTTCAGTTTCTTTTGCAATAGCAGCCATAGTTTTTACAGCTTCAACTGGATATTTACCAGCAGCAGATTCGCCTGAAAGCATAATAGCACTTGTACCATCATAAATAGCATTAGCAACGTCGTTAACCTCAGCTCTAGTTGGACGAGGGTTATTTGTCATAGATTCAAGCATTTGAGTTGCTGTGATTGCAGGTTTTCCTTTAGCAATACATCTTGTAATCATATCTTTTTGAATTCTTGGAATTTCAGTAAAGTTAATTTCAACACCCATGTCGCCACGAGCAACCATAACAGCATCAACAACTTCTAAAATTTCATCTAAATTTTCAACGCCTTCAGCATTTTCGATTTTAGCAATAATACGAATATCAGTTTTTTTGTATTCGTCCAAAATAGCTCTAACGTCTAAAACGTCTTGTTTGCTTCTTGTGAAAGATAAAGCGATAAAATCAAAATCATTTTCAATACCAAAAATAATATCTGCTCTATCTTTTTCGCTTATAAAAGGCATAGATAGTTTAACGCCTGGAAGGTTTATTGATTTATTGTTTGATAATTTACCATTATTTAAAACAGTTAGATTAACTTCATTGCCGCTAATAGAATCAACCTTCATTTCGATTAATCCATCTGAGAATAAAACTCTGCTTCCAACTTCAACGTCTTTCGCGAATTCTTTGTATAAAACGCTAACTTTTTCTTTAGTTCCTTTAATGTCATCAGTTGTTAAAGTGAATTTATCGCCTTCAAAAAGTTCGATACTTCCTTCTTCAAAAAGACCAATTCTGATTTCTGGGCCTTTAGTATCAAGAAGAGTAGCTACATACATATCTAATTCTTCTCTAATTTTTCTAACATTTACTAATCTTTCTAAATGCTCTTCGTGTGTCGCGTGTGAAAAGTTGAATCTTGCAACATTCATACCGGCTAACATCATTTCCTTTAGTGTTTCTGGCTTATCTGAAGCAGGGCCTAGAGTACACACAATTTTAGTTTTTCTCATAAAAATCCTCCTGAAATATATATAAATTAAATTTAAAGCAAATTTCTTCATATTTATTATACACCACAATTTTAGATATACAATGGAATATAGTTGTATATAGCTTAATAAAATATGTATTTTTTGTTAAATTTTTAACTTTTTAGTTTTTTCTATTAACAAAAATCGCTTTTTAAGGTATAATAAAGTGAAAATATAATCCTAACTATCATTATTTTATAGTTTTGGAATAATTATTGTTTTTATGAAAGGAAACAAATATATGGCAAAAAGAGTTTTTTTAATAGTTTTAGATAGTTTTGGTATAGGACATGCTCCTGATGCAAAAGAATTTAACGATGAGGGAAGTAATACACTGCTTTCTATTTCAAAAAGTAGTGAATTTAATGCTCCTAATTTGAAAAAATTAGGGTTATTTAATATTGATAAAGTTGAAGGCGAAAAAGAAGAAAATCCAAAAGGTGCATATGCAAGATTGATAGAAGCTTCAAATGGAAAGGATACAACAATTGGACACTGGGAAATAGCTGGAGTTGAAAGCGAAAACCCACTACCAACATATCCAAATGGATTTCCAAAAGAAGTTATTGATGAATACGAAAAATTGACTGGTAGAAAAGTTATTTGCAATCTTCCGTATTCTGGAACAAAGCTTTTAGATGATTATGGAGATGAACATATAAAATCAGGGGATTTAATAGTTTACACTTCAGCTGATAGTGTTTTTCAAGTGGCAGCACACGAAGAAGTTGTGCCAATTGAAAAATTATATGAATACTGCCAAATTGCAAGAGATATGCTAACAGGCAAACACGCAGTTGGCAGAGTTATAGCAAGACCATTCATAGGCAATAGTAAAGATGGATTCACAAGAACAAAAAATCGTCACGATTACTCGTTAAAAGCACCAAAGAAAACAGTGTTAGAGTATTTAAAAGAAGCTAATAAAGATGTTATTGGAATCGGTAAAATCTATGATATTTATGATGGCGATGGAATAACTAAACAAATTAAAACAGCAAATAATGAAGACGGTATGGATAAAACCGTTGAAATTGCAAAACAAGATTTTGATGGGCTATGCTTTACTAATCTAGTTGATTTTGATATGATTTATGGACATAGAAATAATGTTGATGGTTATGCAGGGGCTATAACTGCTTTTGATAAGCGTTTAGGTGAGTTTTTACCATTATTAAAAGAAGATGATGTTTTGATGATAACAGCCGACCATGGATGTGATCCAGGAACAGAATCAACAGATCATTCAAGAGAATGTGTGCCATTGTTAGTGTATGGTAAAAATATTAAAGCTGAAAATTTAAACACATTAACAGGCTTTGCTCACATAGGAGCAACTATTGCTGATTATTTAGATGTTGAGGCTAAAGCGGATAGAGAAAGTATTTTAAAAAGAATTTTAAAATAAGTGTAATATAGGGAAAAGTAGATGAAGTATGCAATTTTTGATTTAGATGGAACTCTTATTGATTCAATGAGTGTTTGGCGAAGTGTTACAGATGAATATATAAAAACTTTAGGAATCAAAGGCGGGGTTCCTGAAATTAAAAAAATAGAAAAGACAAAGTGGCGAGAAGAACTAATTAGAATTTTAAAAGAAAAATATAATATTGAGATAAATCTTGATGAAGTTTATAAATGGGTTTATGATTTTATGATAGAGCAATATGCAAATCATATAACGTTAAAACCATCGTCAAGAGAATTGTTAGACAAATTTTTAAATGATGGAGTAAAGATGTGTATTTGCACCTCTTCAGATAGTGAATTAATTAAACCACTTTTGAAAAATCGTGATATGGAAAAATATTTTGAATTTTATGTTCATTGCAAAGATTTTGGTAAAGAAAAAGATGATCCTGAAATATTTTTATATTGCATGAAAAAATTAGGAGCAAAAGAGCCAAGCGAAGTTATGGTGTTTGAAGATGCTTTATACAGCGCAAAAACAGCAAAAGAAAACGGCTTTTATGTTATAGGAAGAAAAGATGATACCGAGCATAATCAAGAAGGTTTAAAAGAAGTTTCTCATCAATATGTTGAAGATTTTACACAGTTAGATTATTTAGAATTATATAAATAGAATATAATAATTAAAAGGATACAATTGTATCCTTTTTTTGTTTGACAATTAAATATAGTTAAGCTATAATAGCTATATTGTAAAGTGGTTAAGCTATAATAATTAATTAGATTAAATATTAAGGAGATATATTATGCAAAATAAACTAAGATTAACTTTAAACAAAACCTTGCACGATATGGCAATTTTAGATTTAAGGCTTCAAAATGGCAATGAAGTGCTTTGCGATTTAACATATAACGATATCATGTATTTAGATATAATATCAGCACACCCAGGGAAATACACTTCTAGTAATATTGCAGATATGCTTTTTGTTTCAAGGCCAGCAGTAACTCAAAAAATAAATGAATTAGAGCGAAAAGGATATATATACAAAAAGCAAAATAAAACAGATAAAAGAGCTTATTTTTTATTTATAAATACAGATGGCGAGCATAAAGATTATTATGATTATATTGATAAAATAGATGAATTAGTTTTTGAAAAATTAAAAAAAGAATATTCGAAAGAAGAAATTGATGTTTTTTTTGAAATTTCAAATAAGATAAGTGATTTAATGAGTGCTCAAGGTAAAGCAGGTGAAAAATGAATGTATTAGCAACAAATTTTAATTCTAAATCAATTTTAAAATATGTATATCCAACAGTGTTAATGCTGATTTTTTGGTCGTCCTATACAGTTGTAGACGGTTTTTTTGTGGCATCTTTAGTTGGTGAAAATGCATTATCAGCTATAAATATTGTACTTCCAATAATTAGTTTATTAATGGCAATAAGTTTAATGTTTGCAACTGGTGGCACAGCAGTTATGGGTAAATTAATGGGGGAAGGAAAAGATGATGAAGCTCGCTCATTTTTAAGTTTATTATATTTAATAGCTTTTTTATTTGGTGGAGGTTGCACCATAGTTTTTTTATCATTTCCAGATGAAATAGTACAACTATTAGGCGCAAAAGGGAACTTAATTCCTTATGCTAAAGATTATTTAATTTCGTATTCAACATTTACCTTATCTTTAATTTTTCAAGTGTTTGTGCAATCTTTTTTTGTTCTTGCTGGCAAGCCAAAGCTAGGCTTTATATCGTGCTTTATAGGTGGGATAACCAATATAATATTAGATTATATCTTTATTTCTCCAGTTTTATTAGATATGGGAATTAAAGGGGCAGGATATGCAACTGGGATAGGAAACACAATCCCAGCCTTAATTGGTATAATTTACTTTATATTTAATAGAAAAGGTGTATTATATTTTGGGAGATTAAAAGGTCAATGGAGAATATTAATTCAAAGTATGCTTAACGGCTCTTCAGAACTTGTAAGTCAACTATCTACAGCCGTTACAACATTACTATTTAATGTGATTTTATTTAATCTTCTAGGTGAATCTGGTGTTGCTGCTGTTAGCGTAATCATATATATTCAAATGATACAAATAGCAATTTATCTTGGATATTCAATAGGGATAATACCTATAATAAGTTATAAATACGGAGCAAATGATAAAAATCAATTAAAAAGTGTTATGAAAACAAGTTTTGTGTTTATAGGAATTATGTCTATGAGTATTATCGTTTTATCGCTTGTTTTCGACGATGTTTTAGTTGGAATATTTATAAATCCTAATAGTCAAACATTTAAAATAGCAAAAGATGGATTTAGAATTTTTAGTATTGCGTATGTGTTTATGGGGTTTAACTTATTGATTTCTTCAATGTTTACAGCCTTATCAAATGCTAAAATATCAGCTATATTATCACTTTGTAGAACACTTGTTTTTATTTTTACATCCTTGATGCTTCTTCCAAAATTCATAGGAGTTATAGGTGTGTGGCTAGCTGTTCCATTTGCTGAATCTTTAGCTTTTATATTATCGATTTACTGTTATAAAAATGGAAAATCTAAATACGGATATTAAAACTAAAATATACTATATTTATATACTATTTTTATATTTAAAATGTAAAATTATAAATTGACATAAGAATTTATTAATGATATAATAAAGCAATGTTAGTTAATGCAAACTGAATTCAAGGAGAGATAAAATGGATAATAAATATAATATTAATTTAAATAAAAAGTCAAGTGGATGTGCTAACGGCAGTTCTTGTTGTGGTGGAACGGGCGAGCATCATCACGAGCATGAACATGCAGGGTGTTGTGGAAAACATAAAAAAGAATTAGATAAAAATGATTTAACTGAAGATGAGTCGTGTTTTTTAAATAAATTATTAATGTATAGTTTTCTTCCTGTGGCAAGATTTGTTTTAAAAAGCAGTAAAGAAGATGATTTTTTGGTGTATGCACTATCTCCAGTTTATATAGAAAATGAGAATGATACTCTATCAAAAGTAAAATTTAATGGAGAGATATTGACAGCTTTAAATGAAAAAGGCTTTATAGATATTGATTATGATATAGATATTAAAAACTATGATTACTCAGAATATATTAATTCAAATATATATAAACATTTTCAAAAAACAGTGCTAGAAGGAAAAACTCAGCATAATTTTTTAGGTGATATTGCAGAAATCGAGCTTGGAAGCATAGCAATAACAGAGAATTGTGCAAATTTATTCCAAGGTGAATACGAATTTAAATAAAAATAATTAAAACTGAATTTTGTATTCAGTTTTTTTATTTTATTAAATGATAATTTATAAAAAATATGATATAATATAAAAAATAAAGAAGGATATATAAAATGATTATTAAACAAGAAGAAAAAAATCAATATAATTTAGTTGAAGAATTAATTAAATCTTCTTTTGAAACAGCAGAGCATACAGATAAAAACGAACATAATTTGGTTAAAAAATTAAGAAATAGTGATGCTTATATTAAAGAACTTTCATTAGTAGCACTTGAAGATGAAAAATTAGTAGGACATATTATGTTTACAAAAGCAAAAGTTAATGATACAGACGTGCTAGTGCTAGCTCCTTTATCTGTTTCACCTGATTTTCAAAGAAAAGGTGTTGGAAAAAATTTAATACAAAAAGGGCATGAAACAGCAAAAAAATTAGGATTTGATATAATTATTGTTTTAGGTAGCGAATTGTATTATCCGAAGTTTGGATATATTCCAGCTAAAAAGTTTGGAATTATTGCTCCATTTGAAGTGCCAAGTGAAAATTTTATGGCAGTGAGTTTAAGTGGAAATGATGAAAAATTAAATGGTATAGTTGAATATGCAAAAGAGTTTTTTGAGTAATAAATTAAAGGAGCTTTTATGAAAATTGAATATGTTTACAAATGTATAGAACAAACAGGAACACAGCAAGTTTTACCAATTATAGAATATATAAATAAAAATTATCCTAATGCTGTTTTAGATGAATATAACTCAGAAAAAACACGTATTCCAACTTGGACATTAAACGGTGAATATGTTGGGATAGGATGTAGAAAACATTATATTTCTGTTTATTTTAGCGATAGGGAAGCTGTAAAAGTTATAGCTGAAAATACGCCTTATACAAGAGCGTTAAAAGGCTGTGCAAATTTTAGCTATAAACGAGAACTTCCACTAGAAGCTATTTTTAAAGGGATAGATAAGTGTTTTAGTGAATAAAAATTTACTTCAAATTACAAAAAAAGCCACTAATTTTAATTTTTTAAAATTAGTGGCTTTATATTTAATTTTAGATAATATAAATTTAATTATTTATAAAAAAACTACTTGACTATAACGTTACGTTATGGTGTATTATATAGTTAAGGTTGAAAGGAGTGATATTTTGAAAATAAATCAAGTTGCAAAATTAAGTGGTATAACCGTTAGAACTTTGCATTATTATGATGAAATAGGTATTTTAAAGCCTAGTGTTAATGATGAAAATGGATATAGAGATTATAGCGAAGAAAATCTTGAAACTCTACAACAGATTTTATTTTTAAGAGAACTTGAATTTTCGCTTGTAGAGATTAAAGAGATTATTCAAAATAAAAATTTTAATAGAAATAATGCTATTGAAAATCATAAAGAATTGCTAATCCAAAAAAGAAATAGACTTGATGATTTAATAAAATTATGTGAAAAAACATTAAAAGGAGAAAAAGATATGAGTTTTAATCAGTTTGATATGAAAAAAATAGAAGAATATAAGAAAGGTGCTAAAGAAAAGTATGGTGATAGTATAGCTTATAAAGAAAGTGAAGAAAAAACAAAAAACTATACAGAAAAGGACTATAAAAGAGTGCACGAAGAAACAAATGAAATCTTTAAAAAGTTTTCTAATTTAAAACATTTACAGCCGAGTGATGAAAATGTTAAAAATTTAGTTAAAGAGTGGCAAGATTATATAACAGATAATTTCTACACTTGCACAGATGAAATTTTGCAAGGACTTGGAGAAATGTATGTGCAAGACGAAAACTTTAAGAAAAATATAGATAAACAAGGCGAGGGAACAGCGCATTTTACACAAAAGGCTATAGAATATTATATTTTAAATAAAAATTAAAAATAAGCTAATTTACATTTTGTAAGTTAGCTTATTTTTATTTAAGTGATTATTTAAACTGCTTTTGCGTAAACTTTAGTAATATAAACTTTAGGGGGATTTATTATGTTTAGTGCATTAATTGGATTTATAATTTCGCAAATGCTTTTCGTGGCATTACATTTAGAAAGTCGAATTTTACCAAAGCCTTTAGGGGCAAAAGAAGAAAAAGAGGAATTTATTAAATATAAAAATGGAGATATGGCTGCAAGAGATAAAATAATTAAGCATAATTTAAGACTAGTAGCACATATTTCAAAAAAATATTATCAGAGTAGCGTTGATAATGAAGATTTAATGTCGATAGGGACGATAGGACTTATTAAAGCTGTGCAAAATTTTTCACATGAGAAAAATACAAGGTTCTCTACTTATGCCGCAAGATGTATAGAAAATGAAATATTAATGGCTTTTAGAAAACAAAAACCTCATGAAAATATAGCGTCGTTAGATGAGAATTTAGGAGTTGATAACGATACATCAGCACTAACTTTAAAAGATAATTTAAAAGATGATTTTTCTATAGAAAAATATTGTGAAGAAAAAGAATTAAAAGAAGAAATCACAAAACTTGTTATGGAAAAGTTAAATGGAAGAGAACGTCAGATAATTATTATGAGATATGGTTTAAATAACACAAAAAGTTTAACACAACAGAATATTTGCGAAATACTTGGAATATCAAGAAGTTACGTAAGTAGAATTGAATCTAAAGCTCTAGAAAAATTAAAAAGTGCTTATTTAAATAAAATAGATACTAAAGAAAATATTTTCTAATTTATAAAAGATTTGTTGATATAAAGTTTTTTATGTGATAAAATATATATAATTATGATTTGTAAAAATAGAAGTTTAAATTTAAGGAGGACATTATGTTAGAAAAAATTAAAGAAACCCCGAAATTTGACAATATTGAAATTAAAGACGAAATAAAAAAAATGCAAAAAGAGCTGTTTGTTATGCAGCAAAAAATAAAAGAAAAAAATATCCCAGTTATGATTTTACTAGATGGAATTAGCGCAGCTGGGAAAGGCAGTATGCTAGGCAAATTAAGTGCTAGAATGGAGCCTCGTGGATATAAAATTCATAAAATAAGTAAAGATGATAGGTTTGATTTAAGGCCGTGTATGTATAATTTTTGGCTTTCAATTCCACCAAAAGGCGAGATGGCAATTTATGATGAGGCTTGGTATAATAAAGCAAATACACTAATGGAAAACAATAAAGAAGAATTAAAAACTTATATAAATGAAATAAATACTTTTGAAAGACAGCTTGCAGACGATGGATATTTAATTTATAAATTTTATTTGCATATAGATAAAAAAGAGCAAGAAAAAAGACTATCAAAAACAGATGAAAATGAAATTCACACTTGGAGAGTTACAAAAAAAGATTGGCAAGAAAATTCAAATTATGATAAAAACTTAAAACATAGAGATTTAATTTTAGAAAAAACAAACACTCCTGCTGCTCCTTGGGTGTTAATTAATAATAACGAGGAAAAAGAAGGAACATATTCTTTATTAAAACACCTAACAGGAAAATTATCAGAGGCACTAGAAAATCATTCTATAGTAAAAAATGAAATAGTTAGCGGTGAAAAGTTTGATTTATTAGAAATGCAAAATCTTAAAAATATAAAATTAAATAAAGAAATGTCTGATGATGAATTCAAAAAAGAATATAAAAAAGAAAAAGAAAAACTAAATAATTTGCATAGTTTATTATATCAAAAGAAAATTCCTATGGTTATAGCTTTTGAAGGCTGGGATGCCGCTGGAAAAGGCGGAGCGATAAGACGATTATCGTGGACTTTAGATGCAAGAGGATTTGATGTTTATTCTATTGCAGCACCATCAAAAGAAGAATTATCAAAACATTATCTATATAGATTTTGGAACAAACTTCCAAAAAACGGGCATATAGCTATGTATGATAGGTCTTGGTATGGTAGAGTTATGGTTGAAAGAATTGAAGGCTTTACTAAAAAAGAAAGATGGGAAATGGCATATCAAGAAATCAATGAATTTGAAAGATCCTTAATAGAATCTGGAGCTATAGTTTTAAAATTCTTTATTCATATTGATAAGCAAACTCAGTTAGATAGATTTAACGATAGACAAAACAACCCAGAAAAACAATTTAAAATTACTGATGAAGATTGGCGAAATAGAGAAAAGTGGGATGCATATGAAGAGGCAATAAATGAAATGATTCATAAAACTTCAACAAAAAATGCACCATGGATAATTGTTGAAGGTGATAATAAGCCGTATGCAAGACTAAAAGTTATTAAAGCAGTAAGGAAAGCTTTAGAGGAGAAATTAAAATAGGGATATGACAATTGAAATTTTATTTATTATATTTAATATAGTGTTTTTTATTAACAATTTATTTTACTTGAATCTAGTTGAAGGCGTATTTAACATACAAAATAATAAAATAAAAATAGTGGCATTTGGCATAATGACAAGTTTATTTGGAAGTGGTGCGTTACTTTTTTTTGGAAGTATGTCGGCACTTGGATACACTATTATGCTTACAGTGTATACTGTTGCAGTTATGACGTTTTATCAAAAGCAAAGTATTATAACAAGGTTTGCGTTTGTTTTGCATTTTAATTTGCATATTATGGTGGCGAGAGGTTTAATTACTTCGATTTTATCATTGATTTTAAATGTTTCAATTATAGACTTATCAAGAAATTTAAATTCTTTTTGGACTATTTTAATTCTAACATCTATACTTTGTAGTACGTTCACAATAGGACTATTAATGGTTATACCAACAAAGTATTTAAGAGTTATTGGAGCAAAAACTCAAGCAGTTGAAATATACACTGCTATTTTAGCGTTTGCTAATGTTTATATGATAGCAAATGGGAATATTTATATTCATGACATTTCATATAATGCTCTGCCACTACATCAAATTATAGCATCATTAACTTGGCTAGGGGTATCTTACGCTGGGATATTTATGCTTATTGGCTTTGATATTTTAAAAGAGAAAAAAGAAGATTCAATATATAGGCAATCAGTTGAAAAAGATTCTATTATTATAGCTGAAATAAATTGCACAAAAAACAAAATGTTAAGATTAAATAGATTTTCAAAAGAAGAAGAAATAAAACATGACACATATTCAGATTTTCAATATGAAATTTTAAAAGATAGACTTACAGAGCAAGATTTTGAAATGCTATATGATTTTATGTCTATAGAAAATATTTTAAAAAATTATGAAAATAATATTACAACTTTAAAAACGGAATTTTTTGCAAAAATGGCAGACGATGAATTGCGATGGGTAAGGGCATCTATTACCATAAATGAAGAAAAATATACAGATGATGTTATCGCGATATTTAGTATTATAGACGATGTTCACGATGCGAAAATGAAAGAATTGGAATTATCAGATACAGCAAAAAAAGATCCTCTTGTTGGAGCTTATAATAAAAAAGCTACACAAGAAATTATCGATTCGCTTTTAAAAAGTGGTATTAAAGGCGCTTTAATGATGGTGGACTTAGATAATTTTAAAGCAATTAATGATAACTTTGGACATATATATGGAGATGAAGTTTTAAAAGAAGTGTTTTTGAAAATTCAAAAAAATGTTAGAGGCGATGATATTATAGGAAGAATTGGCGGAGATGAATTTATTATATTTTTAAAACATATAAATAGTGTTGAAGAGATATTAAAAAAAGCTGATTTGATTTGCAAAAATATCAATAAAATATATACTCAAGATGGTGTTAATATTGAAATTTCAAGTAGTATAGGAATAGCATTAGCATTAGCTGAAGATGATAGTATTAGTTTCACAGAGTTATATCACAAAGCGGATTTAGCAATGTATATAAAGAAAAAAGAAAGTAAAAATGGTTTTATTCTTTACGATAAAAAAACAATGGGAGAATAAAACAACTAAATGAGCGAAGAAATTCGCTCATTTTTTTGCATAAAATCAAATTTTTAGTCTAAATTATTAATGAGGTGATAATTATTTTAAGTGAAAAAAGATTAGTGCAAATTCAAGTGTGTTTTGTTTTATTTGCGATAGTTTTGCAAGTGAATATAGTTAGAATTATTTGTTCTGATTACTATATAGCAGCTGAAAATCAAACTAAAAAAACAATTCAAATTTCTAGTGGAAGAGCAGAAATAGTTGATTCTTCTTTTAGAAAAATAACAGGTACAGAAAATACTCTAACTACACTAGTAGAAACTAATACCACAGATTTACAAGAAATTTTTAATAGTTTGTCAGAAGAAGATAAAGCGGAGTTTTCAAGTAAAATTGAAAATTATAAAAGAATGGTGGTAGATTTAGAGCATCCAATAGAAAATCAAACAATGTATCTTACGAGTAAAAGATATAGCGAAAATAATATAGCCCAACATTTAATAGGATATGTTGATATTGATAATAACGGAGTTACTGGAATTGAAAAGGCATTTGATGAAGAATTAAAAGATAATGGAGAAATTATAGAATTAAAATTAAATGTTAATGGTGTAGGGGATATTTATGGAGATATAGAAAAGGAAATTTCAGTAAGGGAAGATGTTTTAAGCTTAACAATAGATAACACAATGCAACGCCTTGCCGAAAGTGTTGCAAAAGAATATGTAGAAAATGGCTCTATAATTATTATGGAAAGTGGAACAGGAAAAATTTTAGCAATGGCATCAACTCCTGTTTATGATGCTAATGAAATAGAAAACTATTTAGACGATGAAAATTCACCATTACTAAATAAATCTCTTTTAGCATACGAGCCAGGAAGTGTTATAAAGCCATTATGGGCAGCACTAGCTTTAGAGGAAGGGTATAGCAAAGATTATATGTATGAATGCACAGGGCACACAGAAGTAAATGGGCATATATATCGTTGCTTTAATGATACAGCGCATGGGGAAATTGATATGGAAGAAGCGCTAAGGGTGTCTTGTAATAGTTATTTTATTGATTTATATTATAAAGATAAATATTATTCAATGAAAAGTATGGCAAATCAGATGAATTTTGGAGAAAATATTGAGCTTAGTAATAATTATTATACAAGTGAAGGATATTTTCCAACTATTAATGAACTGGAAAATATAGGGCAACTATCATCAGTCAGCTTTGGGCAAGGTAAATTTTTAGTAACTCCTATTCACATAACAGCTTATATGAATATGTTTGCAAATGATGGAAAATATATTGCACCACAAATTACACAAGGGATATATGATAGCGTAAGTTTTGAATTAATAGAAAATTTATATGAATATGATGAAAAACAAGTTATAAGTAAAGAAACAGCAGATATAATTAAAGAAATGCTAATAACAGTTGCAATGGAAGGGAATTCAAAAAGGGCAGCACCAACATATTTAACTGCAGCGGGAAAAACAGGAACAGCACAAACAGGGATAATTAAAGAAGATGAGAGTGAAGTTTTGAATGCTTGGTTTTCAGGGTTCTATCCGGCAGATGATCCCAAATACACAATAACTGTTCATTTATATGATGGGGGAGAAAGCTCTTACACTGCAACAACTATTTTTAAACAAATTTGTGATCAAATTTACTATTTATTATATCCAAATGGGATAGAGTGAGGTATATAATAGTTGTTGATTTAGAGGTGGTTGTGATATAATTTATAAGTAAAGAGAATTATGAAACTAAAAGGAGTTCTATTATGAATAATATTATTTTTTTGGATATAGATGGTGTGTTAAACTGCAATGATTATAAAAAGGAAAGACAAGAAGATTACTTTGTTGATGAAGAGAAAGTGAAGCTCCTTTCTAAATTGTTTCACGAGATAGAAGATGCTAAACTGGTTTTGCACTCAGCTTGGAGATTTTGGTTTGATGAAAACTTAAATCCTAAAAATGATGTGGCTGAAAATTTAATTATGCTACTATCAAAATATCAAATGATAATATCAAGCATTACACCAGATTTAACAACACCAGAAATTCATAAGACAAAAAAATTCAGCAGAGTGAAAGCGAAAGAGATTTTATTATGGTTAGAGCAAAATCCAAATGTGAAAGAGTGGGTTGTGATAGATGATCTATGGCTTATAAATGAATTAGTAGAATCACATCAAATTAAAACAGATCCCAAAATCGGATTAACGCTAGCAGATGTAATAGATGCGAAGAGATTATTTAAGGTGTAGAACAAATTTTATATTGGCATAATTCTAGTTATTTTCATAAACATCAAAAAAGAGCGATTATTATATTAATCGCTCTTAAATTTATATATTATTCAATTGTATTTTATTTACCAATATAATTCATAATATTTGCATCTTTATTTATTTTTGCTGTTATTATTGGTAAATTTGAAGTTAGCAATGAAGTTATCCCGGGGCCATGCCCGTGTCCATAGCTATCGCCATGTACCACAACTCCAAAAGTGCTTGCTCCTTTTTTATAAGCTCTTCCGACAGTATTTGTGTGATCTAAAATTAACACGAAATCACCAAAGCGAAGATTATCAAGTCCTAATTCTTGTATAGCTTCTTTATCAGTTGTCATTATATCATAATCACCAGTGTGTGAGTTTGAGCTTCCTAGACCTGAACCCATTAAATAAGCTGGAACTGTTGCCACTACTGGCACAACTAGTTTGCCATCAACAATTTCTATTCCTAGATTATCTAATAAATTTGGATCTATTCCACAGCTAACAACTGTTTCTTCAAATCCTTCAATTTCTAGCCCTTGGCCACAACCTTTCACAAGGATTTTATCATCTATACACATTTTTTCTTTGTCTTCTTTAGAAAACTCGATTATTGTGTGCTCTATACCACCGTGACCGCCTAGCACATATCCTTTTGCGCCTTTAGCGTCTCCGGAAACTACTACAGCTTCGTTTCCACAGCAACCTAGTACCATTAATGCGTTATTTTCATTGCTATCTTCATTGCGAATCGTAACACTCGGTTCAAGATGATCACCTTTGAATTTATATACGCTATCGCCTACGCCGATGTTAT
>CAYJGG010000032.1:0-21082 GCA_964369915.1 uncultured Oscillospiraceae bacterium
AATCACAAGTGATTTAGTATTTATTGCACAATACGCTCAAATAGGCGTTGAGAAAACAGCAGTAGAAAATGCAAATATTGGGGAAGCAATAGAATACACAATTAATATCACAAACAATAGCGATACAGCAGTAGTGGAAGATATTAAAGTAACAGATACAGTATTTGCTGATTTAGAAATCGGTGATATTAAAGTAACACTTGGTAACGAAACTTTAATTGCAACATTAGCAGTAGAAGAAGGCGAAACAGTGTTAACAATTCCAGCAACAGAATTTACAAGTTTAGCAAAAGGCGAAACAATAGTTGTAACATACAGCTATGAATATGAAGAAGTTACAGGATCATCAGAAGGAAAAGTAAATGAAGTAACTGTAACAACAATAGTTAAAGATGTAACTGTTAAAGGAACAGGCGAAGAAACAGTTGAAGTTTTTGATGCACACACAGTAACATTTAAAGCAAACGGTGGTTTATTTGGAAACAGTGCTGATGATGTAGTGTACACAAATATTAGAACAAATACAGCATTTGGAACAACAAGAGTAGTACCAACAGCAGAAAAAGACACATACATATTCACACACTGGGAAGATGAGAATGGAAATACTGTAAATGCACCATTATCAACAGATTTAATCACAAGTGATTTAGTATTTATTGCACAATATGAAATAGATCCAGAATACATATTACAAGTATCAGCAGATGGATATAATAGAGTATATGACGGATTGTTACATGATGCTTTAGTTGAATCAAGTGTAGCAGTAACAGATTCAAAAAATCCAAAAAATACAGTAGGAAACTACACATTACAATTTAGCACAAGTGAAACAGGCGTATATCAAAATGTTGTATTCAGCACATTCAATGCAGATGGCAGTGTAAATGTTGCAGGTAATTTACCGATGCTAGAAGATGTAGGCACAGAAGAAATCTGGATTAGAGTAATAGCAGATGGATACCATGCTTCAGAAGCAGTTAAAGTAAGTTCAGCAGTGAGCAAAAGACCAGTTGAACTAACACCAGTGAATCATTTAGATATACCATTCGGATCAGGCATTCCAGACGATTTTACATTTGATTTTGAACTAGGAACTGCTGATACAGATGAAGGATATCTAGGCACTAAAAGTGAATTTTATAAAGAAGTAAGTGGCGAAGAGAAACTTGAGTATATAACTTCTTATGATCCAACAGATGAAGATATGCGTAATGTATATTCTGATTATAGCAATTTAACTAAAGCAGTATATAATATTACAATTAATGAATTAACAGCAAACGTAACAGCAGATAACTATTCATTTATAATTAATAATGAAGTACCGGGTACAATGGGAGTAACACCAATTGACTTAAATGTTCAAGCAGATAGCTTAGGATATATGCAATTTGGAGATATAGTTCCATCAACTTTAAGCTATACAGCAGAAACATTTATGTACTCTAACTATCAATTATCAGATTTACAAAACGATATTGGTGATGTATTCAAAGTTGATTATGAAGCAAGTGATGCACATAGCGAGACACCTTTAATTCTTTATCCTAAACTTGATGCAAATAATATGGAAACTGGATACGATATAGTTCTAAAAGATGGAGTTTTACAACAACATCCAACAGCAGATAAAGGAAACTATAACTTAGTTTACACAGGTTCAGATTATAACCTTGAAGAAGGCGGATTATTTGTAACAGAAAGTGAAAATGCAACGCTTTCAGCAGTTGCATACAACGAAATATATGATGGCGCAGCACATGATGTTCTTGAATCATTAACTCCAGTATTCTATAGAATGGGTGAAAATGGTGAGAGAATAGAAATGCAAATAGCACCAGAAGATATAGAGTACACTTACTATGAAAGTGCAAATGGAATCTTTGATTTCACACAAGCAGGCTCAAATACAATGCCAAAAATCACAAATGTATCAGAAACAAGATATATAGCAGTAGTGATGAAAGCAAAAGGTTTCTATGAAATAACTATTGGACTGAGTTATGAAGAAGCTGGAGAAGAAACATTACAAGCAGTTGTAAGACCAAGACCAGCAACAATTTCAGTAGGAGCATATCAAAAAAATGTAGGTGAAACAGATCCAGCATTTACAACAACAGTATCAGGACTTGTAGGAAACGATTCAATTCCTCATACAACTAGTCGTAGTGCAGGAGAAATAGTAGGTACATATACAATAAGGGCAACACTGACAGGAAATCCTGATCCAAACTATATTGTAAGCTTAGTAAATGGTACGCTAACAATAGTGGATGAAGTAGAAACAATAATATTACCACCGGTAATACCAGATCCAGAACCACCAGTAGAAGAAATACCTGATCCAGATGTACCATTCGCACCAGAGCCAGAAGGTGAAGGCGAAGAAGTAGTAATCGAAGATGCAGAAGTACCATTCGCAGATGGTGGAGCATGGGCTTTAGTAAACTTAATTCTAACAATAATCACTTCAATAATTAGTATAGCTTTAATAATTTCATTAATGAAGAAAAAAGAAGAATACGAAGAAGTTGAAGATGAAGAAGAGCAAAAAGTTACAAAACGTAAGCGTTTAATGAAAATACTAAGTATCGTTCCAATGATCGCTACAATCGTATTATTCATATTAACAGAAGATATGTCATTACCAATGATATTAGTTGATAGATACACATTATTAACAGCTGTAATCGCTTTAGTACAAGTAGCAGTAGCATACTTCTCAAGAAAAAAAGAAGAAGAAGTTGAAGAAGAAGCAAATGCTTAATCAAAACTAATTATTATTAAATCTCTACTTCCGTGGGTGTTTAATAGCAAAATAATAAAAACAGACGATGGTTTATTCCATCGTCTGTTTTTTTGTTTATAAAATATAAAGCTAAATTTTTATATTTAGCTTTATTTTTTTGCATTAATTTATTTCAAAAATTTGAAATAAATTAATTTAGAAAACGATGAAAAATTTTATTCGACAATCTTCGACTTTTTTTGACGTACCTTTTTAAGTACAAACTGATATATAATTCGTGCATTGTATACAAACTTTAAAAAAAAGTGGATAAAGGGAAGAAAAAGCCAAGATTATACTAAACTTAAAAGCGAGGGAGGTTTGATAATTTGAAAAATGTAAAGTACACATCATCAAAACAGCTATACGAAAAAGCAAACGAATATTTTGAAAAAGAGGAGCTACCAACGCTTGCAGGGCTTATTATCTATCTAGGATTTGATAGCAAAGAAACATTTTTATCTTTCAAAAAAGATGAGAAACTAGGGTTCTCGATTAATCTATGTCTATTAAGGCTAGAGGATATTAATAATAAAGCTTTGTATGATAAAACACTTTCACAGGGAGCAAAGTTTATTTTGGAAAATGAATTAAAGGACAATCAAATAAGCGAAAGTAGTCAAAAGATTACAGTTAGCTTAAAAGAGTGAGAAAAATATGAATGTGGAAATTAGTAAAAGTGTTTTTAATAAGGTTTATTTTGAGCATTTAGAAAACGATAAGCGATTTTTAATTTTTTATGGGGGCGCTGGTAGTGGGAAAAGTATGTTTTGTGCACAAAGATTTATCTACAAAATTTTAAAAGAGGAAAAATGCAATCTATTAGTAGTCAGGGCGGTGGGGAAAACTAATCGTGATTCAACATTTGCTCAGTTTTTGCAAATTATTGATAGTTGGGGGCTAGAAAGTCTTTTTAAAATTAATCAAAGCGATATGCGTATAAGCTGTATAAATTCAAATCAAATTATCTTTTATGGGCTAGACGATGTTGAAAAATTAAAATCTATAACTTTTAAAAGTGGGGAAATGACACATATATGGATAGAGGAAGCAAGCGAAGTTAAAAGAGAAGATTTTAATCAATTAAATTTAAGACTACGTGGCGGAAAAACTAAAAAACAAATGGTTATCACTTTTAATCCGATTAGTATTTCTCATTGGCTTAAAGAAAGATTTTTTGATTATAAAGAAGATAATGTTTTTATTTGTCACACAACTTATAAAGATAATGAATTTTTAGATGATGATTACAAAAATGAGCTTGAAAATTTTAAGATAACAGATCCTTATTATTATCAAGTTTACTGCCTTGGGAATTGGGGTGTATACGGCGATGGAGTGTTTAACTCTACTTTAATTAGCAACAAATTAAAAGAAGACTTATCCCCTTTAAGGCAAGGCGATTTTATTTACACAGAAGAATTATCAACTCTTTTTAATATAAAGTGGGTGGATTTTAAAAATGGAGGAATCAATATTTATGAGTATCCAGTTGAAGATGAAATGTATATTATTGGAGCGGATATAGCAGGAGATGGCAAAGATAAATTTGCAGCGCAAGTGATAAATGTGAAAACTAAAAAGCAAGTGGCAAGACTATATCAAAGCTATGATGAAGATTTATTTGCAAAGCAGATATTTTGTCTTGGCAAACTATTTAATGATGCATTAATTGTTATAGAAGCAAACTTTTCATCTTATCCAAATAAAGAGCTTGAACGATTAAATTATCCTAATATTTATATGCGAAAACGACTTGATACCATAAATGAAAAGCCAATTTTCAGCTACGGATTTTTAACTGATAAATTCACCCGCCCTTTATTAATATCAAATGGTATTCGCCTTTTAAGAAAAGATGTGAGCTTTATAAATGATAAAGACACTTTAAATGAAATGCTCACCTTTATTAAAAATAATCAAGGAAGAATAGAGGCAGCAAACGGATGCCATGATGATTTAGTAATGGCTTTATTAATAGCATTGTATGTTAGAGAAGACTATGTAGAAAAAACTTAAATTTTATAAAAGAAAGGAGTTTTTAAAATTGATAATAGCAAACGTTTTAATTTCAATAGGAGTTGGATTTTTAGTTATTTTTGCTTACAGGCTAGGACTTAGTGATGCAAGAAAAATAAAAGAAAATCAGCCAATAACTTCGTTTGATTTTATAAAAAAAGAAGATGAAGAACAAGTTTTTGATGAGGAATTTTTAAATGTTTTAAAAAGTATTGATGAATATAATGGAACATTTAAAGAATAAGGAGGAATGAAAAATAGAAAACATATATTGGAAAAGATATGAAGATGGGCTATCACATCATAGAAAAAATAATATTTTTAATACTTGTAAAAGAAATTTGAATTTCTATGAGGGTAGACAATGGGAAGGAATGCAAAAGCAAAACCACCCTTTAATTACATTAAATTTTATAAAGCCAATAGGAAGATATAAAATTTCAATGATTGCACAAAGCGGTATGCAAATAGTGTTTAGCACATTTAGTAAAGATGAAAAATTACAAACTATCACAAACTACTTAACTGAATTTTCAAAAAGGCAATGGGAAAAATCAAAGTTTGATAAAATTAGTTGGGACATTATAAAAAGGAGCTTTATTTTTGGCGATGTTTATCTTTATACATTCTTTTCAAAAGATGAAAATGATAAAGAATTAGTTTTAGAAAATAGAGTTGTGGACCCTAGTAAAATATTCTTTTCAAACGAGCAAAATATGGATTTACAATCGCAAGAATATATTATTATTCAAGAGCGTGTGCCGGTTGATTATATTAAAAAAGTTGCAAAAGAAAATAAAATCTCAAAAGAGCAGATAGATTTAATTAAAGCAGATGAGGTGGCAGACTCAGAATTTCATAATACAAATGATGAGGTCCAAACTAAAAGCGGAAAATGCACAAGTATATTGTATCTTCAAAAAACTGAAGAAGGACTTTTATTTTTAAGATGTACAAGAGATGTTGTGTATTCACCTATGAAATTAGTAGAAGATTTAAAAATTTATCCAATTTCTCAAATGAAATGGGAGGAAAAAATAGGCTCAGTGAGAGGGCTTTCAGGAGTTGAGCATCTAATTGAAAATCAAATTGAGGTTAATAAAACAGCTACAAGAAGAGCACTTATAACTAAAAAATTTGCGTATCCAACTCTAGTTTACGACAAAGATAGAGTTTCAAAAATTGAAAATTTAGATAGTATTGGCGGATTGATAGGTGTTAAAAATCAGGTGCAAAATCCTATTAACACACTTATTGATTATTTAAAACCAGTTTCAATTTCACCAGATGCGCAGTATTTGCAAAATGAATTAATTTCTCTAACAAGAGAGCTTGAAGGTGCGGGAGATGCAGCAACTGGACAAATTGATCCTACAAAGGCTAGTGGAGAGGCTATAAAAGCAGCAAGAGATCAATCAGCTGTGCCACTTAATGAGCATATTTCCGCCTTTAAACAGTTTTTAGAAGACACTGCAATAGTGTGGCAAAATATGTTGAATGTTTATAGCCCTAAAAACTTAAAATTAGAAAATGGAGAAAATATTAGTAGGGAAGATTTTATGTATAAAGATATAAAACTTCGTATTGATGTTTCACCAATAGATCCTTACAGCCGTCTAAGCAGGCAGCTTTCGCTAGATAATTTATTCTCTAAAGGAGCGATTACTTTTGATGAGTATGTGTCGACTTTAGATAATAATTCTTCAATACCAAAGGCGGATCTTGAAAGGATTTTATTAAATAGAGGGGAGGGAATTGAAAATAAAACGCTAGAAAACCCAATAAAAAATAATTAATATGAATGGAGGACTTTATGGAAAAGGAAATTAAAGGCAAAGAAAAAATAGCTTTAGAAAAAGCAAAACCAGAAGCAGTTACTGAAAATCAATCTGAATTAATGATTTTAAAAAGAGAAAATAAAGCATTAAAAGACGTTTTAGTAAATATGCTTATGCAAAAAGAATTAATGGAGATTAAAAATGTGGATAATTCGATTAATTCATTAGAGGATATGGATTTAAATACATATTTTGCACTTAGAAATCAAAATATCCCAATAAATGTTGTTTTATCAGCGATTAATCAAAATAAAAAAACACCACCAACAACGGGAGATATTAAACAAACAGATAATATCGAAAAAGGAAACAAATACAAAGAAATGCCACGAAATCAATTTTTAAAAGAAATTGAAAAAGCAATGCGTGGCGAATTGATGTAAAAAATAATGAATAAAAAGAAAAGAGGAAAATAATATGGCAGAAATTCAAACTTATAAAAATTTAACAGCAGAAAATGCAGTTTTCTATGACAGAACACTTTTAGAAAGACTTGTTCCAAACTTAGTTTGGCTAAAACATGGGCAAAAAAGAACTGTTCCAAAAAATAACGGTGGACAAGTGAGCTTTAGAAGATTTAACTCACTAGACGTTAGCACTACACCTCTAACAGAAGGAGTTACTCCTGATGGAAAATCATTAGATATCACTAATGTAACAGTGCCACTTGAAGAATACGGAGATTTCGTTAAAATTTCATCTAAATTAAATCTATTAGGTGTAGATCCAGTTTTAGTTGAAACAGCAGCAGTTTTAGGTGAGCAAGCGGCTCTAACTTTAGATACTATTGCTATGAGAGAAGTTTCAAGCGGAACAAACGTTCAATATCCAAATAATAAAACGGATATTGATGATTTAGTAGCGGCTGATGTTATTACAGCAGAACTAATCCAAAAAGCAGTTAGAACTTTAAGAAATAACAATGCAAAAGCTATGGATAATGGATATTTCTACGGATTTATTAATCATAATGTTGCCTATGATCTACAAAAAGATCCACTATGGCAAGATGTTAGTAAATACAACGGTGGCACAAACATTGAAAAAGGCGAAATTGGTAAACTTCACGGAGTTAGATTTATAGACACTACAAACACACAAGTATTAGCTAATGCAAATGATGTTGACATTCATTCAACTGTAATTGTGGCAAAAGATGCTTACGGTTGTGTTGATTTAGAAGGTGGAAATTCATCTAGTCCAAAAGTTATTGTAAAAGATGCCGGTTCATCAGGTTCGGCAGATCCTTTAGAGCAAAGAGCTTCTGCTGGTTGGAAAGCATTAATGGCTGTTAAAAGATTAAATGAAATGGCAATCGTTAGAATTGATACAGCTGCAACAATTTAAATTTAATTAATAATAGGTGGCTCAAAAATGAGCCACCATATAAAAAGAAATGTTAAAAAAGTTATAAAGCAAAATAACACAAGACATTAAGAAAGGAAAAAAATTATGAATAATATTATAGATATTAACACTAAAAATACAAAAACAAAAACTAAAGACGGAGAATACACAATTCGTATTCCAAAAGACATGCTAAATAAAAATGATGAAATAGTTAAAATTTGCGTTAATTCAAAAGAAGAAACTTATATTAAAGGCAAAGATTACACTGTGCCAAAATATGTGAAAGATTTGTTAGAAAAAGCAAGTTACATCTAATAAAAATTAAGATTAAGAAAGGAGAGTGAATATGACTTTTAAAGAGCTTAAACAGGAAATTCTATCTCTAGGTTTTGAAACAAACGAAAGTTATGCAGAAGATGAAAATATTATGCTAACTGCTATAAATCGAAGTATTAATGCAATCTCTTTTGAGTACAAGCCTTTTTTAAAAACTTTTGATTTTGAAGTTTTAGAAAAATCTGGTGCTGTAAATTTAAAAAAAGTTGATATAAATTATTTAAATCTTGAAAAAATTTATAAAACTACAAAATATCAAAAAACAGATGATGGATATGAAGTTTTAGATAAGAGTGAGGAATATAAAGATTATACGCAGTTATTAAACAACACTGTTATTGTTTATTCAAAAGGATTATATACATTTGTTTATAATGTAGTGCCTCCTCAAGTGGATATAAATACAGATGATGATTTTGATTTTGAATTTGATGTAGCAACTAAAATGCTAGTACCTCTATTAGCAGCGTTTTATTTATATCGAGATGATGATGCTACAAAGGCTGATATTTATTACAATGATTATGAATTAAAACTTAGTAAATTAAAACTTGAAGGAGCTATAAAAACTGCAGAAATTCAAATGGGGGTGCATATATAATGCCAATAAAAGTTAGTCCAGCTAGAAAACTTAGAACTAAGGTTTATGATGAATTTTTGGGAGTTGATTTTTCTCAAGATGCAATATTAGTTGATACAAGGCGTTCACCTTATAGTGTGAATATGATTTCTGATAAATCAGGGCAACCTGAAAAAAGAGTTGGTTTTAAAACATTATTCCAAGTGGAAGCTCCAATCTTTTCTATGGCAAATGGAAATATAAATAACGAAGAGATTATCCTAGTTCATGCTAAAAACAAACTATATAAAATATTAAACAATGAGATATCTTTAGTTTATGAAGGATTAAATGAAGAAAAATCAGCTATATTTTTTATGGATCATGATAATAAAACAAAGGCTTTTATATTAACCGGTAGAGAGTTTTTAGTGTGGGATTATGAAGAGATTAAAAATGTTAGTGAAATAGCATATATTCCAACAACATTAATCGCAAAGTCTCCAACAGGTGAAGGGGCAGCTTTAGAGCCTGTAAATCTATTGCAGAAAAAAAGATGTGAAAAATTTTTATCAGATGGTGTTTCAAAAGAATATTTTTTATATCTTCAAAATATTGCAGATGATAAAGTGAAAGTTGAAATTGAAGGGGCAGGACAGGTAATAACAGAATATACGGAAGATAATCAGTTTACAGTTGATAGAGAATTAGGGAAAATTATTTTTAAAACAGCACCTGTTAAAAGCAGTGTTGAGGGTGAAGATAATATTTTTATAACATATGCTGTGGATAATACTGAAAACGAAAATAAGATTTTAGGCTGTAATATACATACGTTTTATGGGCTAGGCTCTGATACAAGAGTTTTTATAACTGGTAATAAAGGTTATCCAGCTTATGATTGGTTTTCTTCAACTGGTGATCCGACATATTTTGCAGAAACAGATTACAATATTATCGGCAGTAGCAACACAAAAGTTATGGGCTACGGTAAAATCGGGCAACATTTAATAATTGTTAAAGAGGATAATAATCAAGACACAACTATATTTTTAAGAACTCCTTATAAAGGGGAAGAAGATAAAACGTATTTTACTTTGCAAGGAAGTATAACTGGGATTGGAGCTGTTTCCCATTATAGTTTTGCTCAGTTAGTAGATGAGCCGTTATTTTTATCGAAAAGTGGGATTTATGCGATTACTAGTAATACAATAACTGCCGAAAGAACTCTTCAAAATCGTTCGCATTTCATTGATAATCGTTTAATAAAGGAAGAAAATTTAGAAAAAGCCGTTGCACATGTTTGGAAAGGGTATTATCTAATTTGTGTTAATGGGAATGTTTATCTATTAGATTCAAAACAAAAAAGCGAAATTGAACTGCATAACAGCTTTGTGTATGAAGCTTATTTTTGGCAAGGAATATACGCTAATTGCTTTATGAGTATTGGTGATTTGTTATATTTTGGCGATAAAGATGGCAGAATTTGCGTTTTTAAATCAGATGAAGAGGGAATGACTAGATTCTCTGATGATGATAGGGCAATTAAAGCAGTATGGTCTACAAAAATGGATGATGACGACTTAGGGCTTATGACCAAAACTTTAAGTAAAAAAGGTTGTGTTTTAACCTTAAAACCGATGATTAGATCTTCAATAAATATTGGATATAAAACCTTAGAAATAACAAAAGAAAAAGAAATTTTAAATTATGTAGCTGGAATGTTAGATTTTAATTATATAGATTTTAATAGATTTACCTTTATTTCAAATGATAATGCAAGAACAATTGTTATAAAACATAAAATAAAAAAATATGTTGCTTTGCAGTTTGTGTTTTATAACGAGGAAATAAATGAAGGATTTGGCATTTTTAATTTTATAAAATGCTACACACCTGTTAACTATATAAAAAATTTTTAAATATACTAAAGAAAGGAAGAAAAAATTATGAGTTTAGAAAATATGAAAGTGACTTCTTTGGATAAAGAAAACTACGGGATAATTTCAGTTAGTGATATTTTAGATGGTACAGCCAGCGAAAATAAAGAAAAATTTGATAGATTACCAAATTTTATAGCAGATAAACATAATGAGATAGTTAGTTTTGTGGAAGATAATATTTACACGAAGACGCAAACAAATACTGCTATAGATGAAAAAGTAAAAGAAATAGGCTCAGCAGATATGACAAAAGCGGTATATGCTACAACTACAAAAGAAGGCTATGTTGATAAATCGATAGTTAGCGATAATGGTATTTATTTAAACACACAATTATTAGATGTATTAACAGGTGAAGGTGAAAATATTAAATTTTTTGCAACTGATAGTAATGCATACACAGCATTTAAAAGAAACGAAATAGAGTACGCTGTTAAACAAGGTGAAGAAACTGAAATAACATTAGTAACAGGTGTTTTGTATAACGGAGCTATTGACAAGGAAAACAAAACTATAAATTTTACTAGTGGTGGTGCTGGACTTGATATAACAGTTATAGCGCAGACAGAGCGTCCTGCAACACCTAAAGAAAATACTATTAGAGTTATAAGTGATTTAGAGTTAAATTTAAAATCTTACAAAATAGGCTATGAATACCCTACATCACCAGTGCAAGGTGACTTATTCTTTAAAGTAGATAATTTAAAATCGGCTTATTTATATGCCGATAAAAAACAACAAGCTGAAATATCATTAAAACGTTGTGAATATTGGGACGAAACAAGTTGGGTTGCCTTAGATTTTGAAACGTATGCAAATGGCGAATGGCACAAATCGTATATATATTTATATTATCGTGGAAATAATATAGCAAGTATTCAGGCAACAACAGCTGGCTCTGGTGTAACAGTTCAGTTTTTAGATGAAAGTGTTAGACTTGCAAAAACATCTTCAAATTCAGGTGCTTCTTATGTTAGTAAAACTATTAGTTTAACTGACGTTATAACTATAAATGCATTAGTAAATAAACCAGCTTCAAGTGGAATTGCAAGATTAATTATAAGAAGTGGCACAACAGTTGTTGCAAATGCTCAATATACAAGTATTGGTGAAGGATTAATGAGTCTTGATGTTAGTGCTTTAACAGGAAACTATGAAATTATAGTAGGTTATTATGCAACAGGGGAAACTTATGATTATTATTTATTAGAACTTTACACAACTTAAAAGGAGAAATTATTATGCAATTATGTAAATTTCCAATGGAATATTTAAGAGTGACGCAAGGAGAATACGGAGCTTACTCGCATAAAGGAAGTTTAGCTATGGACTTTGGGGGGAAAGATACAGGAAGCGATAAATTGTATGCACCTTTTGATTTTAAAGTTATACGCGCTAGAAGTGGTGCTAATGGCGAATTATATATAGAAAGCACTCAGCCAGTAGATTTTGCAGACGGAACAGTTGATTATTGTCACTTATTGTTTATACACGATAGCAGTTTTAATGTAGTGGAAGGAAATACTTATCCGCAAGGATATTATTTTTATGATGAGGGCGGTATGGGTTCAGGTAATCCTAATCGCTTTGGAACACACGTACATATAGAAGGCGGAAAAGGGAAATGGCAAAGTGCAAGCCAATTTCAAAATGCTTATGGCGTGTGGGTTTCTGAAAATCAAAATCACTTATATGATTTATTTATTTTAGGCGATGATGTTATAGAAATTTTTAATGAAACAAATCCAAGCTATAACTACGATTGGAAGCGTGTTAGCGATTTTGAAGAACCAGAAGAAGAAGAACCAGAACCAGAAACTAGTGATGAATATAAAGAACAATATTATGAAGCATTAGACACTATATCACAATTAGAAAATGAAATTGAACTGTGTGAAGATAACACAAAATTATTGCAAGAAGAGAATTTAAAACTCAATAATCTTATTACTGAGATATCTAATCTTATTAGCAATAGTTAAAGGAGGATAAATTGATAAATTATATATTAGAAAGTTTAGACAATTTTTTAAAGCTGAGCGATTTAATTTATAAACTTATAAATTATTAAAGAGGTGTAAATGGAAGTTAATTTTAATGATTTTACACAAAATATGCTATTAATTCTTTTTGGAACAGGAACTCTTGGCGGAATAGCAGGAACAATATTAAAATTTGCTTTAAATAAAGCTTTAGTAAAACAAAAATTAGAGCAAGAAAAAAGAGAAAAAGCAAAGCTTGAAGAAGAAAGAAAAAGATATAATGAAGCCCAGGAGTATAATCAAATAGTTCAGCAATGGAAAAAAGCGATGGGCAGACTATTGTTTTGGCTAGTTAAAGGGATAAAAAAACTTGATTCAAAAGAAGAGTTTTTCAATGGAGATTTAGCAGCTGCATGGGCAGATTTTAAAGAAGTTGAAGAGGCTTTAAAAAAACATGAACAAAAAATAATATCACAAAGAAGAAGTGATTATTAAAAAGGAAAAGTTTGAAAAGAGAATTTTCAAATAGTTAAGAAAGGGATGGTATTAAATATGGACGTTAAAATGATTTTACCTATATTATTAGTAATTGTTTTAATTTTAATAGCTGTTTATATTGTGTTTAGATTTATTTTAGATAAACAGCTAACTAAAACACAGGTTATAGAATTTGTATTTGATTGTATAATATTTGCAGAAGAAAACATTATAGGAACTAAAATGGGCAAAGAGAAATTAAGCTATGTGTGTGGAAAATTAAATAGCTTTTTGCCAAGTTTTTTGCAACCGATTATAACATCAAAAATTTTAGAAGATTTTGTGAATGAAATTTTTACAATTATGAAAGAGGAATTAAAAGAAATAAAGGAGGAAGAAAATGGCGAAGTATAATTATACATATGTTGATGGAGCATATCGAGAAATGACTGAAGAAGAAATAGATGCAATACAAAATCAGCAAACTAAACCAGAGGTGAGTTTTGATGAATTTAAAAGTGCCATTATGACTCCAATAAATGAATATCAATATGTCGCTGGTACAAATAGTTATGATGTTACTAATATGGTGAAAAGCGAATTTGAAAAAGAATCACAAAATTTAAATTCAAAATATAGCAGTGATTTATCATTAATTAACACAGACTATGATACAGCGAAAAAAGAATTAGATAGTAATAGAGAAAAAGAGTTGCAAAATCAGTATATACAAAGAGAAAAACAATTAGATGTATTGCCAGCAAATCTTGCTCAAACAGGCCTTGATGGGGGAGCAAATCAAAGCCAAACTATGAAAATTGAAACAGATTACCAAGGACAAAGAAATGAAATAGAATCGTATTTTCTTAATGAATTAAATAAATTAATTGCTATAAGAGATGAGGAATTAAGAAAAGAGCAAGAAGCATATAATGAGTCTGTTTCTAGTTTGGCAAAAACTTACGATACTGATTTAAAAGCAGCAGCTTCAAAAGACACTAAAACTGAAGGGTATTATACTCCTATATATAATTTCTCTAACAATATTAGAAATACAGATTTAATAGAAGAAGATGAAACGCATAAAAGCCCAATCACAGGCAATAAACAATATGATATGATTAAATAAATATACACTAAGATATATATTTAAAAAAGAATATATAAAAATTAATGGAAATGTAATATTTTAGAAACAAGTTTAGGTTAAAATGATAGTAAGACATATGCATATTAGTAGTAATACGAATGTGCGAAAATAAAAAACCTATTTTATAAGATTAAAGGAGGGTAGAAAAATGACTAAACGTGAAAGAGTATTAAAAGCTTTAGGTGATGAGAACAGATTAAAAATAATGGACCTTTTAAAAGAAGGCGAGCTTTGCGCTGGTGATATTTTAGAAAATCTTCATATTGGGCAATCTACTCTATCCCACCACATGAAAATCCTTTGTGATAGTGAAGTGGTATCAAGCAGAAAAGAAAGCAGATGGGTGTTCTACACCATCAATCAAGAAGTTTTAGAATTGTTAATTAAAGAATTAAAAGAATATAAAAAATAAATAGCATAAAACTAAAAGGCAGCTTTAAAGCTGCCTTTCTTGATGTTTTTATTTTTTATAAAGAACAACAAAAGCTGTTGCACTATCTTTTTCATGCGTTAATGACACCATTGCTGCAAGATTATTATTTTCTATTATCTCTTTAGCTCTGCCATAAAATATAAAATAAGGTGCTCCAATATCATTTCGAAGTATTTCAACTTCATTTAAATTAAAGCCTCTTACCCCTGTTCCAAGAGCTTTTGAAAATGCCTCTTTTGCAGCAAAGTTTGCAGCTAGAGAAGAGAATTTAGTCTTTTCGGTTGTAATAAATAAATCTCTTTCATTCTTTGAAAAAACATGAGAAATAAAACTTTCTTTATGCATACTTTTTTCAATTCTTGAAATAGTTGTTGTGTCTACGCCAATTCCATACATTATTTTTACCCCCTTTTATTATATATATTATATATAATAATCATTTTTAATGCAAATTTTTTCTTTTTTTCTTTATATTACTTGCAAACTGCCTACTTTTATATTATAATATAAAAGTTAAATTCTGTGAATTAAGAAAAGTAAGTTTATTTATTTTTTATAGAGAGTGCTTGGTAGCTGGAAAAGCATATTGATGATAAACCGAAGTTCCCTTATTGAGAAGCAGGCTGAAATAGTAGTAGGCTGAGCCGGGTTGCACCGTTATATGCAAAAAGAGTGTTTATGATGATATATCATAAAAATTTGGGTGGTACCACGGAGAAAAGCTTCGTCCCTTTTTCAAATGAAAAAGGGACTTTTTTATTTGAAATAATAAAATTATATATAAAGTTTTGTGCTTTTATAAAAAGGCAAAACATCGAGAAAGGAACATTCATAAGATGAAACAGCAATTAGAAAATATCAAAAATGAAACGCTTATAGCTATTAATTCTGCATCTGATTTATCAGTTTTAGAAGATATTAGAATTAAAGTGCTTGGAAAAAAAGGCGAAATCACAGCTATTTTAAAACAAATGGGCAAACTTTCAGCAGAAGAAAGACCAATAATGGGGGCTTTAGCAAACGATGTAAGGTTTGCAGTTGAGGAAGCTATTGATTTAAAATTAATTGAAATTAATAAAATTTTATTAGAAAAGCAATTAAAAGAGGAAGTTATAGATGTAACTTTACCAGGGAAAACTGTTGAAATGGGAAAAAGACATCCACTACAACTTGCTTTAGATGAATTTAAAGAAGTGTTTTTAGGTATGGGCTTTGAAACAGTTCAAGGGCCAGAGGTTGAGTTTGATAAATATAATTTTGAAATGCTTAATATGCCACAATCTCACCCTGCAAGAGATACTCAAGACACTTTTTATATAACTGAAAATATCCTACTTCGTACTCAAACTAGCCCTATGCAAATTAGAACAATGCTTAAAAATCAGCCACCTATAAGAGTTATCGTTCCAGGTAGAGTTTATAGAGCTGATGAAATAGACGCAACTCACTCACCGGTTTTCCATCAAATAGAAGGCCTTGTTATTGATGAAAATATCACTATGGCTGATTTAAAAGGAACACTTGAGGCTTTTGTTAAAATAGTTTATGGAGAAGAAACAAAAGTGCGTTTTCGTCCTCACCACTTTGCGTACACTGAGCCAAGTGCTGAAATGGATATGACTTGCTTTAAATGTGGCGGTACAGGTTGTAGAATGTGTAAAAATGAAGGTTGGATAGAAATTTTAGGCGCTGGCGTTGTTAATCCTGTTGTACTAGAAAATTGCGGTATAGACTCAACAAAATATTCAGGATTTGCTTTTGGTATGGGGCTAGAAAGATTAACTATGATGAAATATAACATTGATGATTTACGTCTATTATATGAAAATGATATGCGTTTTCTATCACAATTCTAGTAAGGAGGAATAATATATGAAAGTATCTTATAATTGGATAAAAGAAATGGCGAATATTGATGTTTCAATTCATCAATTTGAAAAAGATATGACTATGGTTGGACAAAAAGTTGAAACTTATGAATATCTAGGCGAAAATTGTAAAAATGTTGTTGTGGGTAAAGTTTTAGAAATTAATCCTCACCCAAATGCAGATAAATTAGTTGTAACACAAATTGATATAAAATCAAAAACAGTGCAAATCGTTACTGGTGCAAGCAATTTAACAGTAGGAGATATAGTTCCTGTTGCTTTAGACGGCGCTATTCTTCCTTGCGGTAAAGAAATTAAAAATGGCATGCTAAGAGATGTTGAAAGTAATGGTATGCTTTGCTCTTTAGATGAATTAAATTTAACTTTAAATGATTTTCCAAACGCTGATGAAGATGGCATTTTAATACTAGAAGAAAACGCAGTAGTTGGGGAAAATGCAAATAAGGCTTTAGGCTTTGATGATTATATGGTTGAATTTGAAATCACGCCAAATCGCCCTGACTGTTTATCAGTTTTAGGTCTTGCAAAAGAGGCAGCGGCTTTTTATCAAACAAAATTAAATCAGCCGGAAGTTTCATTAAATAAAGCTAGTGATGAAATCAAAGATTTATTAGCTGTTGAAATACAAGCTGAAAACTGCTCAAGATATATGGGCGCTATGATTAAAAATGTTAGGGTAAAGCCGAGTCCAGCTTGGCTAAGAGAAAAATTAAGAGCCTCTAATATTAGACCGATTAATAATATTGTTGATATAACAAACTACTGTTTATTATTATTTGGACATCCAATGCATGCATTTGATTATAAATATGTTAATGGGGCTAAAATCACTATTCGTGATGCTAAAGAAAATGAAAGCGTTGTAACTCTTGATAGCCAAACTAGAAATTTAACTAGTGATATGATGGTTATTGCTGATGAAAAAGAGCCAATAGCCATAGCAGGCGTTATGGGTGGCGAATATTCAGGCGTTTATGATGATACAAATATGGTTGTGTTTGAATCTGCTTGCTTTAATGGGACAAGCGTTAGAACAACATCTAAAAAACTCAATTTAAGAACAGAGGCATCAGGCAAATATGAAAAAGGACTAAATCCAGATAATTGTTATCCTGCTTTAGCTTTTGCTCTAAAACTTGTTAAAGAATTAGACGCTGGCGATATAATCGATGGCTTTATAGATGTTTATAAAGATAAAAGAGAAGAAAGAAAACTTGAATTAGACACAGCCAAAATCAATGCAATTTTAGGCACTGAATTAGAAGATAAAGAGATTATTGATATATTAAATCGATTAGATTTAAAAGTTGAAAATAATATTGTAACTGTTCCAACTTCAAGATACGATATAGCAAAAGACGATGTTACAAAAATGTATGATTTAGCTGAGGAAGTGGCTAGAATTTATGGCTATGATAAACTGCCTTCAACTATTATGAAAGGCACAGCAACAGCGAAATTATCACCAATGCAAAGTTTTACAAAGCAAGCTATTAACTGTTTATTAGGATTTGGTTTTTATGAGATAGAAACATATTCTTTCTACTCACCTAAAAACTTTGATTTATTAAATCTTAAAAAAGAAAATCCTTTAAGAAATCCAGTAGTTATAACAAATCCACTTGGAGAAGACACTTCTGTTATGCGTTCTACTGCAGTAGCTTCTATGATGGGCGTTCTTCAAAGAAACTATAATTCAAGAGTTGAAACTGTTTCATTATTTGAAAATGCAACAGAATACACTAAAACAAAAATAGACGAACTGCCAATAGAAACACCAAAGTTTATCTTAGGTGCTTATGGCGAAGATAAAGATTTCTTTTATTTAAAAGGTGTTGTTGAAAAATTTGTTTCGATGTTTAATATAAGTGATTTAGAGTTTATTAAGCAAACTGAAAATGAAATGTATCATCCAGGAAGATGTGCTGATATATATGTGTCAGGTAAAAAAATCGGTACAATTGGCGAAATGCATCCAGTAGTTATATCAAATTATGATATGAAAACAAAGGTTATTATAGCTGATATTAATGCCCTAGAAATGAAAAACTCTATTGAAGGCGTTATTCAATACACTCAATTAAGCAGATTCCCAAGTATGAGTAGAGATTTAGCTTTAGTTTGCACGAAAGAAACACAAAATGGCGATATAATTAAAATAATTAAAGAAAGTTGTCCTGAATATTTAGAATCAGTTAAATTATTCGATGTTTACACAGGCACACACATTGCAGAAGGCAAGAAAAGTATGGCTTATAATATTGTTTTAAGAGATAAAAATGCCACTCTAACTGAGAATATCGCAGAAAACTGCGTTAAAACTATTTTAGACAACTTATCAAAAATCGACATATTTTTAAGAACTTAAGGTTTATACTTGAAATAAACATAAGTTTAGGGTAGAATATATATTAATAAATATAAAATAATGGGGGTATGTTAGTATGACTGATAAAACGGCGGTTTTTTCTATTTATAATGAAAAAGATGAAGAAATAAAACAAACTTTACAAGAAGTGTATGATTTACTAAAAGAAAAAGGATATAATCCAATAAACCAATTAGTGGGATATATTCTTTCCGAAGATCCAACTTACATAACTACTCACCAAGGTGCAAGGAACAAGATTCGTAAATTAGACAGAGATGATATTCTTCAAAGTTTATTAAAAAATTATCTTGATTAATTGTTCCAAAATATAAAGTTTTAAATTTTAAAACTTGAAAGAAAGGAATAATAAAATATGGAAACACCAAAATTGTATAAAGGTAAACCAATTGCAAGAACAAACGATGAAATTTATTATGGAGATCCTGCGGATAAATACATAGTATATTTAAAAATATTAAGCACTAAAGATGTAGGCGATGAAAAAGTTGCCGATAAAATTCATGTATCTTTAATAGCAACTGATACAAGCCTTGATATCATGGAAAGAATGGTAAAGCAAGGAATTAAAAATGGTATGTATAATGCCCTTGATGTAGGTGCTGTTTGGCTTAATACTGCATTAGCAACTGAATAAAAATTAAAATAGAACCTTTTAGGTTCTATTTTTTTATATTTTCTTGAATAAAAGATAAAATTAATATCCATAATAATTATATAAATAAATATTAAAGAAAGGATTAATAAAATGGATATTAAAAGAGGCGAAGTTTTTTATGCTGATTTAAGCCCTGTTGTTGGCTGTGAGCAAGGTGGAACAAGACCAGTTGTAATAGTGCAAAACGATATGGGCAACAAACACTCTCCAACGGTGATAGCAGCGGCAATTACATCAAAGCAAGATAAGTCAACTCTTCCAACTCATATACTTATTAAAGGCGATTCTTGCGGATTAACAAAGGATAGCACAGTGCTTTTAGAACAAATTAGAACGATAGATAAAACAAGATTAAAAGAAAAAACAGGCGCACTTGATAATGATGATATAAATAAAATAAATAAAGCATTGAATATTAGCTTTGGATTAAATTATTAAAACATTCTTTTTAACTTTTTAACCACTTTATCACTTTTATATTTTATAATGTAAATAATATATACACTATTGTAGTTTTCTGTGGTAACTTTAGTGAGTAAACTGCGTGCAATACATCATTAACGAAAAGAAAACTTCGATTTATATTATTTAAAATAATATAAATTACAGCTTTTAAATAATAAAAGCAAGATTAAAAAATGTATATAAAAGATATTTTAGTAGTTGGTTTTTTGAAAGGGATATTAATATGAATGCTATTTTTACAAGAAGAAGTGTTAGACGTTTTACTAAAAAACAAGTTGAACAAGAAAAATTAGAGAAAATTCTTCGTGCGGCTATGCAAGCACCATCGGCTGGAAATCAGCAGCCATGGGAATTTATAGTTGTAAAAGGAAAAGAAAATTTAGAAAAATTATCTGAATATAATCCATATGCATCTAGTTTAAAAGGGGCAAATCTTGGAATTATCGTTTTAGCAAACAAGGATAGATTAAAATATGCGGATTATTATCAACAAGATTTAGCAGCAGTAACTCAAAATATTCAATTACAAGCAACAGAACTTTCGCTTGGTTCTGTGTGGTATGGAACTGCACCAGAAAAACAAAGAATGGATTATATTATAAAAATGTATAATCTAAAAGATAATTTAATTCCATTTAGCGTTGTTGCAATAGGCTATCCAGAAGATGAAAACGCAAATAAATTCGTTGATAGATATGATGAAACTAGAATTAGAATAATAGAATAAATTAAAAAGACTTCATAAATAGCTTGCTACTCGTAAAGAAACTTTAATAAAATACTAGAAAAATAAGGAATGG
>CAYJGG010000033.1:0-20762 GCA_964369915.1 uncultured Oscillospiraceae bacterium
TATTGTGTTATTACACAGGTAAGCACAGGCGCTACGCTTACAACTAATATTGCCACGGCTAGTGCAGTTGGCAGTGCGGCTACACCTACGCCCGTAAGTTACAACTTGTGGATAGGTGGTGTGCAGGTAACATCTGCTAATGCAGCTAATGTTTTAGGCGACGGCACTGTAAGCTATAACAGCGCAACAAATACATTAAACTTAAATGGCGCAAATATATTATATGACGGAACAAACGATAACAAGTCACCGATTCACATCGGTTTAAACAATTTAACAATAAATTTAAACAAAACAAGCACTTTACAATCCACAGGTGGTACAGATCCATCGGAATCCGGGGGGCTGAGCTCCTTAGATGGAATTTACTCTACCGGTGCTATAACAATTAACGGCCCCGGCACGCTAACAACAACAGGCGGCGAACACCACCACCGCAATGGAGCTGCCGGTAACGGAATTAATGCATTAGGTGGGCTAACAATTAATAGCGGCACAATAAATGCAACCGGCGGCGAATGTACAAGCGGCGGCAGTTTAAACACCGTCACTTCAACCGGCGGTGCGGGAATTGAAACTCCTCCCGACATTTCAGTAACAATTTGGGGCGGCACAATAAACGCAACAGGTGGCTACGGGGAAAACAGTGGCGGCACAGGCATTGATGCTAGCGACTTATATATTTACGGCGCTTCAAGCATAAGCGCCACAGGCGGCAAAGGGGAATATAGTGGCGGCAATGGAATATTCATATATAAAAATATCACCTTAGGTGATGCCAATAACCCATTTAATGGAAGCTTAACTGCAACAGGCGGCGCAGGTGACTTCGCACATGGCGGCAGTGGCATTCTCTCAAATGGCAACTTATACATTTACGGCAATCCAAGCATAAGCGCCACAGGCGGCGCAAGTGACAAGACTGGCGGCAATGGAATACACACAGTTGGAAATATAACCTTAGGTAATGACAGTAACAAGTTTAGTGGACGCTTAACCGCAATAGGCGGCGGAGGTTTGCCGGGAGGCACCGCATTTAATAAAGATGTAACATTTTACTTTTTTGGCGCCGACATGAATTATTATACGTCGACTGATGGGACTAATTGGGAATATAAAGGTGAAGCAACAAGTTTACCCAATAACCACCATGATAACTTTGGATTACGTTTTGCACCTCCCACTCCATAACAGCAAACCAAAAGCCCCAACACGCATTTTTCGTTCGGGGCTTTTTTCTATTCTTAAACAATTCACTCGCGTCAAAACAACAGTATAAGGCAAGCACACGGCGAAGCGCCACACGGCATAAATCTGTCACTACCACTTTTTTAGTTAAACCAAAATTTTTTATATTTATTTTATATAACCTAGACATAAAAATTGCAAACTAAATTAGTTTATGATTTTTTATAAATACTAATATTAATTCATTAATTTAGCTTGCTATTGTATATATATTATGCTACTATTAATAATAGTTAAATAAATATGCATATTATATAAAAAATATCAAAAATCAATATATAAGAAAACCAAACTATTTACAAATGTTTTAAAAAAGGAAGGCACATAATTTATGAGTGTTTTAGATGCGTCGATTATTATATTTATCGTTTTAGAATTATTAAATGTTATAATTCTATATTTTTCTCCAGAGTTTAAATATGGCAATGGAGTTGCAACGTTTAAAGAATGGGAAAAAGGAAAAGAAGACGAAAATAGATATTTATTTAATAGATATATGGCTAAGTGGGTTGCTAATTCAAAACTTATTTTTATAGCTTTGTTAGGAGTTATATTATTTAAAGGAACAGAAGAAATTAAAATTTATGCTGTTATAGCTACTATTATTAGTATTGCTGTTTATTACATAACGCTTCACCCGATAGTTAAAAAATTAGATGAAAAAGAAATGCTTACAAAAAAAGGATACTCAAAAACATTGTTTTTAATGATTACAGGATTTTTAGTAATGTTTTTGCTGGCTTTATTTGTACAACTATTTTTATGATAAATTAAAAAACGAAAATCAGAAATTTCTGATTTTCGTCTTTTTTTATTTTATAGATTCTTTTTTTAATATATAGCATTTATCACATAAAGACTCATACTCAACATTATCAACTAAATCAATAGCAACTTGTGCACCCTCAAAAACAAACTCACCATTTATTTTTCTTGCATTAAATAATGCTTTTTTACCACACCTACAAATCGTTTTTAACTCTTCAATGCTATGAGCTATTTCGAGTAAGCGAGTTGAGCCGGAAAAGCCCTTAGTTAAAAAATCGCTTCTAAGACCATAGCAGATAACAGGTATATCAAGTTTTGCGCAAACATAAAGTAGTTGTTCAGCTTGCTCGCTTTCTAAAAATTGAGCTTCATCAATAAAAATGCAGTGTAATTTTCCATTTAAAGCTATATCGCTTTTAATTAAAGAGAATAAATTATTTTCAAAAGTTATGGAGTAATCTGCTTTTCTTTTAAATCCTAATCTACTCACTAAATTATCATCGCCTTTAGTGTCTACTTTAGGTTTCAAGATTAAAACACGCATGCCTCTTTCTTCATAATTATGAGCAGATTGCATTAAAACAGTGCTTTTTCCAGAATTCATAGCTCCATATTTAAAATAAAGTTTTGCCATAATTATAACTATTCCTCTCTTTTGAGTTTACATATTTTTTTTACATAGATTATAAATGATAAACCTTTAATAATCTTTTATAGAGAAGGGATAAAACTTATTTTTAAGTTTTTTTAACCTCTGTGTGAGAAGTTCTAAAAGAAAGAGCCATTAAGCTATCTCTTAAATGAACATTTTCAACTACTAAACTATTATCATATAAACCAAAATCATAGTGAGAAAAGTTCCAAATGCCTTTAATGCCAGTTGAAGAAATCATAGCAGACATATTTCTTGCAGCCTCACGAGGAATACAAACTATTAAAATATCTAAATGATTATTAACGCAGTAATCTAGTAAATTTTCAACATCGTAGATAACTAGTCCATTAAAATCTTGCTTTATTAATTCTTCGTTATTATCAAAAACAGCAACTAAATCAACTCCAGCGGCATCATTTTGAACAAACCTTGCGATAGAAGCACCAAGATTACCAGCACCTATTAAAGCGGCTTTTAAATTCATTTGATTTGGGAATATTAATTTATGTATTTCATTTTTTAATGTTTCAACAGAGTATCCAACACCTTGCTGGCCAAACCCACCAAAACAATTGAAATCTTGCCTTACTTGACTAGGAGTAGAGCCCATAATTTCAGCTAGCTGACTAGAGGAAATTCTAGTTACTCCATTTGCGTATAATTCAGACACATACCTGTAATATCTTGGTAAACGACGGATAACAGGCAATGCAATATTTTGAAAAGACATAGTGAACTCCTTATTAATTATTATATTTAATATTTAGCTTAATATACATTATGTTAATTTTAAGTTATTAAAAAGTGGTGTTTGAATTTTTTCACCTCTTTAAAAATAAAATTATAACATATATTATTTTTCATATATATAAATTATATAATAGAAAATAGGCACTTGTCAAATTATTCACAAAACTTTTAGTATTATTTATATTTATAAAGGTAATAATATAAAAATAGAAGGGAGTTTTATTATGAATGAAGAAACACAAGAAATAAAAAAAGAAGATGTTGAGGAAGCGGGATTAAACGCATTAGGCGTAAAATCGCCAATACACTGCCTTACTATTATAGGGCAAATAGAAGGACATCAAGAGGCTGGCTCGCAAATGAAAACAACGAAATATGAGCATGTTATTCCTCAGTTAATAGAAATAGAAGAAAATCCAGAGATAAAAGGACTACTGATTATTTTAAATACGGTAGGAGGAGATGTTGAGGCGGGGCTCGCTTTATCAGAATTAATTAGAGGTATGAAAAAGCCAACTGCAAGCCTTGTTTTAGGCGGTGGACATTCAATAGGCATACCTTTAGCAGTTAGTGCAAATCGTTCTTTTATCGTGCCTACTGCCACAATGACAGTGCACCCAGTAAGACATAATGGAACAGTTTTAGGCGTGCCACAAATGATGAATTCACTTCAAGCTATGCAAGATAGAATAATAAAATTTGTTAGCGATAATTCAAAGATTTCAAAAACAAAATTTGAAAAATTAATGATGAAAACAGGGGAGCTCGTTATGGACGTAGGAACGGTTTTAGATGGCATACAAGCTGTTGAAACAGGGCTTATAGATGAAATAGGTTATCTTTCAAATGCCTTTGAGTATTTATATGAAAAAATCGAAAAAAAATAGTGATATACTATTTAATTATGCATATAATTATGGTATAATATAGTGATATAGAAAAATAGTTATTAAATTTATTTTGATAACTAAATACATAAAGTGAGATATTAAATGAGTTTATTAGATGGAATTTTACAAGGAATTATACAAGGATTAACAGAGTTTTTACCAGTTTCGAGTAGCGGTCATGTATCGCTCTATCAGCATTTTACAGGTAATAATAGCGAAAATGGCTTGATGTTTACATTGATGCTACATTTAGGGACATTATTAGCAGTTTTTATAGCTTATCATAAACTAATCGGGCAATTAATTATAGAAGGCATTGTGATGCTTTCTGATTTATTTAAAGGCCAGCTGTTTAAAGCGAAATTAACGGAAAATAGAATGATGATTTATATGCTTATTTTAACAACACTTCCTTTAGCCGGATTTGTTTTAATACAAGATTTTATAACATCATTTGCAAACGATAGTGATATAATAGTTGAAGGATTATGCTTTTTATTTACATCGGCATTATTGTTCTTTTCAGCAAAATGTATAAAGGGCAAAAAAACTGCAAAAGATATGAAATTTAAAGATGCTATGGTTGTTGGGCTTTTTCAAGGGCTTGCAATACTTCCAGGCGTTTCACGTTCAGGTTCAACTATTTCATCAGGATTAATGCTTGGCTTTTCAAAAGACTTTATGGTTAGATTTTCATTTTTACTATCTATCCCGGCGATTTTAGGAGCTAGCATTTTAGAAATTCCAGATGCAATAAGAGAAGGCGTTTCTTTTGATATGGCGCCATTAATACTGGGAATGCTTTCAGCTTTAATTATAGGTTTATTTGCTATTAAATTAGTGCAATACTTAGTTGTTAATGATAAATACATTTATTTTGCCTACTACACATTTATTTTAGGTATAGTTGTTTTAGGAATAGGCATTTATGAAAATGTTAATTTATTTTTAGATATATATTCAAAATTTTAGGAGTTTAAAATAATGGCAGGAAATACAAAAAAAACTACGAATACAAGTAATAAAAAAACTACATCAACTGCGGCATCAACAAGGGCAAAAAACAAAGCTGCAGCAAAAAAAGCAGAGATAAATAGAGCTTGGAGCATTGTTATGTTTGCTGTTGGTATACTATTATTTTTTATTGCAATAGTGCCAGGGGAAAATCTATGGCAAACTATAAGATTAGAAGTTGTTGAAGGTGTTTTTGGTTCAACTAGTTTTGTTGTGTCATTTTTACTAATATACCTTGGAATTTTAACAGCTTCAAACAGACCAATAAAAATTAAAATGCTAGAAGCAGTTTTATTAGTTTTAATAGTGTCAGCTGGAATACAGTTAATTTTTAATTCAAGTATACTAGAAGGAAACTTTTTTACAGCAGTTAGTAATTTACATACCGACGGAAAAGAAAATTTAATTAGTGGGGGAGCTATATCGGCTGTTTTAGCAATTCCATTAATGATTGCCTTTGGTAAAGTGCCAAGTATTATAACATTATTTGTTTTAGCTTTAGTTTTATTTTTATTCTTTGCAGATATTAATTTATATGATTTATTTAATAAAACAGCAAAAAATGCAAAGCTTCAAAAAGAAGAACTAGCAAAAGAAATGGAAGAAAATAGAAAGATTAGAGCCGAAAAACAAGCTGAAAAGCAAGCGAAAATCGAAGAAAAAAGAAAAGAGGAAGCGGCGAATTTAGAAAGAAAAAGAGCTGCTGTTATAGATTTTGAAATAGATGAAAAGCCGTCAACTGATGTTTTTAGTGATGAAAATTCACAAAAAACTATTGGAGATAATGTTAAAAAAATAAAAGGTGTTTCGCCAATTCCAAAAGCAAGCGATGTTATATCTCCAGAAATAATGAAAAGATTTCAATTTCAAGATTCTTTAAAACTAGATGAAAACACACCAGAATTTAAAGAAGCAGTTTTAAAAGAGGAAATTAAAAGTAATCCAACGTTAACTGAATTAGAGAAAAAAGCAAACACTTTAACTAAAGAGGAAAAAGAGGCTATTCTACCTCTTTCAGAAGAAAACGCAGAAAGTTTTGAAGTGCAAAAGGCTTATATCTATTCACATCCGCCAGTGTCTTTATTTGATAAAGATGTAGCTATTCAAGGGAATATCGAAGATGAATTAAAAACAAACGCACAGCTTTTAATCGACACACTTTCAAGTTTTGGCGTGCAAGCAAAAATTATTGATATAAGTAGAGGTCCATCTGTTACAAGATATGAATTACAGCCTTTAGCAGGAGTTAAAATAAGTAAAATCACAAACCTTGCAGACGATATAGCGCTAAATCTTGCGGCAAGCGGAGTTAGAATAGAAGCACCGATTCCAAATAAAGCGGCCGTTGGGATTGAAGTGCCAAATAAAAAGAATTCGCCTGTTAATATAAGATCAGTCTTTGAAAGCAAAAAATTTATAGAATCTGAAAGTCCTTTAACTATCGCTCTAGGTATTGATATTGCAGGAAATGAAATTATAACAGATTTAACTAAAATGCCTCATATGTTAATAGCAGGCTCAACGGGTTCTGGTAAATCTGTTTGTATTAATGGTATTATTATGAGTTTTCTTCATAAATCAAGCCCAGAAGATGTAAAACTAATTTTAATAGATCCAAAAATAGTAGAACTTCAAGAATATAATGGAATACCACATCTATTAATGCCTGTTGTAACAGAACCTAAAAAAGCAGCAGGTGCTTTAGGAAGTGCAGTGGCTGAAATGGAAAAAAGGTATCGTTTATTTGCCGAAAACACTGTTAGAGATATTAAAAGTTATAATAATCTTGCAAAAGAAAACGAAGAACTTGAACATATGCCATATATAGCGGTTATTATAGACGAGCTTGCAGATTTAATGATGACTAGTGGTAAAGAGGTTGAGGATTATATTTGCAGACTAGCCCAAAAAGCAAGGGCGGCTGGCATACATTTAATTGTTGCAACTCAAAGACCGTCAGTTGATGTAATTACAGGGCTTATAAAAACAAATATCCCATCAAGGGTAGCGTTTGCTGTTTCAAGTCAGATAGATTCAAGAACTGTTTTAGACTCAGGTGGTGCTGAAAAACTTTTAGGTATGGGCGATATGCTGTTTTTACCTATTGGTGCTAATAAACCAACTCGTGTTCAAGGAACATATGTAAAAGATAGAGAAATAGCAGAAGTTATTAAATTTATTAAAAAAGATTTCAACCCTACTTATAGCCAAAGTATGATAGAAGAAATGGAAAAAATGACTCCTAAAGATAAAAAAGCTTCTTTAGGCGAAGATGGCTCTATGCCACAAGATGAAATGCTTGAAGCGGCAATAGAAGTTGTTGTTGATTTAGGACAAGCCTCAACATCGCTATTGCAAAGAAAACTTCGCCTAGGCTATTCAAGGGCGGCTAGAATTATAGATGAAATGGAAGAAATGGGAATAATAGGCGCTTCTGAGGGAAGTAAACCAAGACAGGTTTTATTAAGTAAAAATCAATGGCTTGAAAGAAAAATTTCAAGTGGTGATGAAAATTAGAAAAGATGATATAAAATGAATGTAAAAAACATACCAATCACTAAAGAAGAAATGCATAAAGCAGGGTTTACACAGCCAGATTTTATAGTTGTGGGTGGAGATGCTTATATAGACCACCCAAGCTTTGGCACGGCTGTTATAGCTCGTTTAGTTGAGCATTTAGGCTTTAATGTTTGTGTTCTAGCACAGCCAAATTATAAAACTATAGAAAGTTTTAAAGAGTTTGGAAAGCCAAAATACGGGTTTTTAATCGGTAGCGGAAACGTTGATAGTATGGTGGCGCATTATTCAGTTGCAAAAATTAGACGTGACACCGATGACTACACCCCAGGCGGAAAAAATAATAAACGACCAGATAGGGCTTTAACTGTCTATTCTCTTTTAGCTAAAAAAGCATATCCAGATGTTCCTATTATTATCGGCGGGCTCGAAGGCTCTCTTCGTCGCTTTGCGCACTATGATTATTGGAACGATAATGTTATGCCATCAATTTTAGTTGATACAAAGGCTGATTTACTTTCTTTTGGGATGAGTGAAGCTCAAACAACTGAGATTGTAAAAAGATTAGCAAACGGTGAAGACGTTAAAAATCTTACTGATATTAAAGGCACTTGCTATTTAACAACAAAAGATAAACTGCCAAAAGACTATGTTGAATGTGCAAGTTTTAATAAGGTTTCGAGTGATAAAATTAGTTATGCAAAAGCAACTAAACTTCAAATGGACAATCAAGATTTTATAACGGCAAAACCAATAGTGCAAAAACAAGGTAATGATGTTTACCTAGTTCAAAATACACCAGCAAAACCATTATATAGAAAAGCATTAGATGAAGTTTTTGATTTGCCTTTTACAAGACAAGTTCACCCATATTATAAAGATATGGGCAAAATAAAAGCGATAGAAGAAGTTGAGTTTTCAATTATTCACAATAGGGGCTGTTTTGGTGGCTGTAATTTTTGCGCTATAACTATGCACCAAGGGAAATTCGTAACGTCAAGAAGCCATGAAAGTGTAGTTAAAGAGGCAGTTAGAATAACCGAAAGTGAAAACTTTAAAGGATATATCCACGACGTCGGCGGTCCAACGGCTGATTTTAGGGCGCCAAGCTGTAAAAAGCAGGTTAGTGAGGGAATGTGTAATCATAAAAAATGCCTTGCTCCACAGCCTTGTAGCCAGCTTATAGTTGACCATAGCGATTATTTATCACTACTAAGAAAATTAAGAGCATTGCCAAAAGTTAAAAAAGTTTTTGTTAGAAGCGGACTTCGCTATGATTATATAATGAGAGATAAAAGCGATGAATTTTTAAAAGAGATTATCGAACATCATGTTTCAGGGCAATTAAAAGTTGCACCAGAGCATTTCGCAAAAGAAACTTTAAAATACATGGGTAAACCAGGTAATGGAATTTACGATAAATTCCATAAAAAGTTTTATGAATTAACAAAAAAAGTTGGAAAAGAGCAGTATTTAGTGCCGTATTTAATGTCATCACATCCAGGTAGTACATTAAAAGACGCTGTTGAGCTTGCGGAATACCTAGCTAAAAATAGAATTCGCCCAGAACAAGTGCAAGATTTTTATCCAACACCAGGCACGGTTTCTACTGCGATGTACTATACTGGAGTTGATCCTAATACATTAAAGCCAGTTTATGTTGCAAAAGAAAGAGAAGAAAAATCACTACAAAGGGCGTTATTGCAATACTATAATCCTAAAAATAGAGATAGGGTGATGCAGGCTTTAAAATTAACTCATCGCCAAGACTTAGTTTCTTTATTAGTGCCTTTTAAAAAGACAAACCAAGAAATTAAAGAATCAAAAACATTTAATAAAAAGAAAAAGCCTCAAGGCTCTTGGCAAGAAATTCAAAAAAGAAATAAACAAATAGGGAAAAATAATGGCAATAAATAAACTAGATGAATTTAAAAAACAATATAGAAAACTACCATATAAACTAAGAAAAAATATTATTATAAATATTTTTATTTTAGTAGTGGCTTTAATTTATCTTTTTGATTATCTTAATATAACCCCTCAAGCAATAGGTACATTAGAAAACTATGAAAACACTGTTACAACTATTGATGTTGGGCAAGGGGAGAGTACGTTAATTGAAAGTGGTGGAGATTTTCTTTTAATAGATGCAGGCGGAGATAAAGATGAAAATATATTGAGTCATTTATATAGTAGGGATATTAAAAAAATAGATATATTATTAATCACTCATTTTCATCAAGATCACATTAGTGCTATTGTGAATATTTTAGAAAATTTCACTGTTGAAAAAATAATAATTCCAAATTTAAGCGAAGATAATATGCCAACTACAAACACTTTTGATGAAATTCTTTTAGAAATAGAAAATCAAGATATCCCTATTGAAGTTGCAAAAAAAGATGATGTATATAATATAGGCGAAGGAGAACTGCAAATTTTAATAGATACTCCCCAAGATGTCAGCGATATAAACGATACATCGATTATATCTTTATTTACTCTAAATGATTTTACATATCTATCAACTGGCGATGCTAATTCACATATAGAAAACTCGATTATAAACACTTTTGATAGTAATGTAACTGTTTTAAATATTGGACATCACGGCTCTAGCGATTCAACGAGCGAAGAATTTTTAGATTTTATATCACCTGAATTCGTAGTGATTTCAGCCGGAAAAGATAATAGCTATAATCACCCACACTCTGAAACTACAAAAAAATTAGAATCAAGAAATATTAACTATGAAATAACATTTAATGAGGGTGATATAGTTTATTCAATGGATACAAAAATTATTTTAAAATGATTTTCAATAAAAGGGGTGAAATTATGCTTTATTCTCTTGATAGAATTGAAGGTAATATAGCAGTTTTTATAAATAAAAATAAAGAATTAAAAACTGATATTAATAATATTTTTCCAAAAATAAAAGAAAGTTATTTATATGATTTTATTAATGAAAAATTTATATTAAATGAAGAAGAATCAAAAAAAATAAAATCTAAAAACTATAATAAATTTAAAAAATTAATTAAAAAATAAAAAAAGTGATACTTTTAAAGTATCACTTTTTTGTTTTATGGATTTATAAATTTAATAGCTGAAGGAATAATTTCAATAGTTATTTCATTAAAGTTATCTATTTCACCATCATTTACAAAGGCTGTTTTAGTAATTGCTTTTATATGTAGTTTTTTTGCAGTAAAATATTTCATAGAGTTTTTTGTGTTTTCCATTTCAAATTGATTTCCGTTTGTAATATTTTTAATAAAAGGAACTAGGCGCAGTCTTGATGGAACTAAAACTAAAGCGATATCCATTAATCCATCAGAGATATTAGCATAAGGAGTTAAATAAAAACCACCACCAGCACTTATTCCGTTTCCTGCGCTAGCCATTAAAAGCTTTCCTTTATAAATTAATTTATCATCAATAAAAACTTCTAATTGACTGCCCATTTTCTTTGCAACATTATAAAAAACAGACAAACTATATGCCCCCTTATGGCTAACTAAAGGAAGTTTTTTAAATTTTGGCATATCAGAGCCAACATTTGCATCAAAACCAATATTAATCATATTAATGCAGTATTCATTATTGTATTTTAGTAAATCTATGCTAGTAGTACTAGCTTGCATTTGTTTTTCTATGTTTAGAAATGTTTTTTTATCTGTTTTAAAGTTTTTGATAAAATCATTCCCAGTGCCATTTGGAATAACACCAACTGAAGCTTTTTTATTTAAAATACAGCCATTAACAATTTTATTTAAAGTTCCATCTCCACCAACGGCATAAAATCTTAATTCTTCATCAGCTTCATTAAATGATTTTACAAACTTTGTTATATCATCGCCACTTTCTGAAATATGAATTAAGAATTCTTGCTTTAATTTTCTTGCAGCCTTTTGAATATCTGTTATAAATTTATTTATATTTTCGTTTTTTCCAGCAGCTGGGTTAATAATAAAAATATGTTTCATATTTATTGTCCTTTATTTTGAATTTAGAGCGTTTTATTTTATAGTAATATTTTAAAGGTATTATTAAAAAAAATCAAGAAAATTTATCTAAATTAACAATATAAAAATATATTTATAAATGGTATAATTAAAAATATTAAAAAAGATAAGGAATGATTATTATGGAAATAGCAATAGTAAATACGCCAATAGGATATCTTCAATTTGAAGAAGAAAACGAGGCAATAACAAAAATATTTCATATTGGAACATCAGCTTTGAATTTGCCTCCAAACACGCCACTATTAAGAAAAGCTGTAAAAGAAATGGAAGATTATTTTAATGGTAGTTTAAAAAAATTCACTATTAAAATGAATCCAGAAGGAACAGAATTTCATAAAAAAGTTTGGAAGAATTTATACGATTTAGAATATGGAAAAACTCTATCATATAAAGAGCTTGCTATATTATCAGGAAGCCCAAATGCAGCGAGAGCTGTTGGAACTGCTATGAGAAAAAATCCAATAGTTGTGGCTATTCCGTGCCATAGAATTGTGCCATCTAGTGGAAAACTTGGCAACTATTCAGCAGGTGGTCCTAGTAATAAAGATTGGTTATTAACATTTGAAAATCAAAATAAATAAACTAAAATCCGATGCGGTTGCATCGGATTTATTTTTTTTACAATAAGTTATAATATAATACAATATTACAAATTATCCTCTATTAATTTCTTTTTTGCTATTTTAGGCATATATAATTTTTCATATAAAGGGGATAAGAGCATAAACAATAAGGTTAGAATAATAACACTAGCCATTGTATCGCTTAAAAAATGTCTGCCCATCATCAAACGAGCAACTGACATAAGCCCTACATAGGTGTAAGCAATTATAAACATAACTGTTTGACTGCCTTTAAAAAAATCAAAAATAAAAGGGAATAATAATATTACTAATATTCCCATAGCAGCGCCAACGTGGCCTGATGGAAAAGATGTACCGGCTGAAAAAAAGTCTGGGTTATACCAAGGTGTGTAACTAAATTCGCTAGAAAGCGTTACAATATCTGCATATCTATCTCTACCAAAAACATATTTTAATCCATAAATTAAAGCACTTTCGCCAATTAAAAACATTAAAGAAAAGGCACATAAAGAAGAGATGTTTCTTCTTTGTCTTTTTGGTAGCGCTCTTAAAAATAAAACAACAAGGCTAGCTAATACACCGGCAAAAACTCCAGATAGATACGGATCAAGTCGGCTCATTTGTCCGTGGTCTAGCATTACTTCTATCCCAACATAAATTGGCAATACAAAAGAAAGGAATAGAGTGCCAAAACTAAAAACTAATATTGGAAGCGGTGCATTTTTCTTTGCCATAGTAACTGCTAAAAATGGAACAAACATATATAATGGAAAACTGCCAAAAGCAGTAAATGAAACAGCGAATAAATTATCTGGATTATATAAATATTCAGTTATTTCATAATCATAAACAGCCCCAACTCCCATTAAAGTAAAAGCTATTAATAAAATAATTATAAAATGAAATTTGTAAGATTTATTTATCATAAATGTAAAAGTACCCCTTTTAAATGTAATGCTAGTTTTTATGTATATAACTATATTACTAATAAAACAATTTTAAGTCAATAAAAATAAGCATTAATTTAATAATGCTTATTTAAAATTAAATTATTTTGTGCTTTCGTATGCATTTTGCAGAGCATTCATAATATTAGTTGTATCAATAGTAACGCTTGCAGTTAAATCTGTTTTCCAGCTATCTTTATTAGGATTTAAACTATCATTTTCCATGCTATTAGTGTATTCATTATTATCCATAGTATCCATGCTATCACTTTGTGAATTACTTTGAGCCATACTATCATCTATTTCAACTACTGAATTAGTATCAGCTTGTGAAGAATTATCTTCTGTTATTTCCAAAGCATAATTTTCGCTAGGGGTTATAGACCGAGAAGTGTCAGGGTATATATACCCTTCAGTGTAACTTGCATCATATCCATAAGGCTGTGTGTCGGCATAATTTGAATAGTAATCTGTGTTGTTTGAGGAATAGTTATTATAGCTTGTTCTAGCTTTTGCATTAGGAGAAGATAAAAATGTTGTGATGTTTTTTCCCACCATATATTCTTCTAAGGCATCAATTTGTTCATACCACTCTTTACCAATAGGGCTAGCTTCCCTCATGCCATAATTATCGCCAAGCTCTTTTTTAGTTAAAACTTCACCTGCTACATAGTTTGATAATTGACCTTCGCCATCAAAATATATACTAGTTTCAACTTCATCAATATCGATTTTTTGTATAATTCCGTTTTCGTCTGCAATATAAGTTAAATAAGTTGTGCTAACGTTTGATAATCCAGAAGAAGTGTCGGTATAACCATAGCTTTCAGAAGTAGTGGTGTAACTACCAGTTTTATGCGAATAGCTATCATAATCAACTAAATCTTCACTAATCATATTATCATCAGATTGACAAGCTGTTAAAATAAGAATATTAGCAGATACAATTAAAAGTGCGATTATTTTTTTCATATAATTCTACCTTTCTTAAAATAGTGATTTAATCATACTATAAACAAAAATCTTTAAATTATACAAAATATCTTGCAGTGATATCAAAAATAATATATAATTATTTTATACGGTATAAAATATGTAAAGGATGGTTAAAATTATGAAATATAATACTTTAGGAAAAACAAACTTAAAAGTTTCGGCTATTTCATTTGGTGGAATTCCAATTCAAAGAGATACAATAGAAAACGCAAAAGAAGTTGTGGATAAATTGGAAGAATACGGAATGAATTATATTGATACTGCAAGAGGCTACACAGTTTCAGAAGAGTATATTGGTGCTGCTTTAAAAGGTAGACGTGAAAAATTTATAATAGCCACAAAAAGTACGGCAAGAGATTATGAATCAATGAAAAAAGATGTTGATATTAGTTTGTCTAACTTGCAAACAGATTACATAGATGTTTACCAGTTTCATAATGCAAAAGCTGCTGATATAGATGTTATTTTTTCTGAAAATGGAGCATATAAAGCATTAAAAGAAGCAAAAGAAAATAAAAAAATTGGATTTATTGGAGCAACTTTCCATAATGTTGGTGCTTTAAAAAAAGCGATAGATTTATATGGAGATTTAATAGACACAGTTATGTTTCCTTATAATATTGTTGAAGTGCATGGAGAAGAAGTTCTTTTAGAGGCAAAAGCAAAAGGAATTGCAACAATTGCTATGAAATCTTTAGCAGGGGGTAATTTAGAAAATTATGATTTAGCTTTAAGATTCATAGAAAAAAGCGGAGTTATCGATGTGCAAATACCTGGAATGGGCAATACAGAAGAAGTTGATAAAAATGCAGCGGTTTTACACAATTTAAAGCCTTTGAGTGAAGAAGAAAAATTAGAAGTTTTAAAAATTAGAGAAGATTTAGGCAGTGAGTTTTGTAGAAGATGCGGATATTGTCTTCCTTGCACAGTTGGAATTGATATTCCATCAAATTTTGTTTTTAGAAATTATTTAGTAAGATATGAAGGGTTAGCAGATTGGGCAAGAAAAAGATTTAATGCATTAAACGCTACTGCAAAAGATTGTATTGAATGTGGAGAATGTGAAGCTAGGTGTCCATATGATTTACCAATAATAAAAATGCTTAAAGAAGTGGCGATAGCTTTTAATTAAAAAAATAAAAACCATTATCATTTATTGATAATGGTTTTTTATATATTCTAAAATTATAGTTTTATCATTTTCTAATTTTTCATCAATAACTAGTTGCAAAATATTTTGTAAAACTGTTTTTATATATGTTTTTTCAAAATTAAAAATGCTCAAATCATTTCCGTTTATACTAAGGTTTTTTAAGGTGTAACATTCATTATTATCGATAATTTCATTAGCTAAATTAATTATAGTTTCATATTTTTTTAAATTGTATGTATGATTTTTAGTTTTTGAAATATCATCTGCAATTTTAAAATCAATAAAAGAGAAAAATAAATCCTTGCCAAGACGATTTAATAATAATTTAATATTAGATTTTTTTAATCTTATTACATCATTATGATAATAAATAATTTTTGCTGCATTATCAATTATTTTATGATTAATCCCTTTATTATATAAAAAGTTTTTAATATAATTAAAGCTGAAAATTTGATGAGAATAAAAATGTGCAATGTTATTATTATCTATTGTTTTTGTGTATAATTTTCCAACATCGTGAAATAAAGCTGCAAGGCGAAGAGTTATATCATTTTTAGAATTTTTAACCACATAGGCTGTATGATTTAATAAAGTGTAATCGTGATGTGGAGTTTCTTGATTAAAATCTTTCATGGCTATTAAAAAAGGGAAAATTATAGATAATATATCATAAAATTCAAGTATAGCTATATATGCATTATCAAGTTCTAGTATTTTAAATATTTCTTTAAATATGCGAGTTGAGGGGATTTTTTGCAGTAAATAAGCGTTTTCTCGCATTGCAATTAAAGTGTTAGTTTCAATAGTAAAGCCTAGTTTAATAGAAAATCTAATGGCACGAAGGATACGAATAGGATCTTCTGTAAATCTTTGTTTACTATTTCCAACTGTTTTAATAATTTTATTTTCTAAATCACTTAAAGAATTATTATAATCTAGTAAGCCTTCATTTAAAGAATAGGCTAAACAATTTATAGAAAAATCTCTTCTAATTAAATCCTCTTTTAAACTACTAGCTGAATAAACTTCATCAGGATGACGATTATCAGAATATTTCCCATCTTTTCTAAAAGAGGTTATCTGTATTTCATTTTTACCAACAACAAGCGTTAACGAAGAAAAACGAATACCAGTTTCGATTATTTTATCATCTTCAAAAACTATTTTCAAATCATTTATTGAAGCGTTCGTTGCTATATCAATATCATAAGAAGGGATGCTTAAAATGCTATCTCTTAAAAATCCACCAACGATGTAAGCAGAAAAACCAGCATTATTTAATTTTTTTAAAGCGTATACACCATAAGATGGAATATTTATATTTTTCATTTTAATCCTTATCATTCAAAAATAAGAGGCTGTAAACCAGCCTCTTATTTGTTTTATTTTTTAATCTGCAATTTCAAATTGGTCTTTATTTACTCCACAAAGTGGGCAAACAAAATCGTCGCTTAGTTCTTCAAATAGTGTGCCTGCTGGAATTGAAAGCTCATCATCGCCAAGTTCTTCATCATAAGTCCAAGCACAAATAACACATCCGTATTTAGCCATAAGTAGTATCTCCTTTACAATAAAGTTTTCTTATTTCGATTTTATTACTCAAATTCAAATTTGTCAATAGGAAAAAATGAAAAATTTTGTGATAATTTATACTTTGTATAACATTGCTAAAATTTTATAATTAAATATATAAAAAAAATATTAAATAGATAATTGAAATTAACATTAAGTAATGATATAATTTTATAGTATTTTATTTTATAAGAAAGAAGGTGTAGTATAGTGTTTAAATTAGGCTTTAGTAATGAAATTTACATAGAAAAGCAAACGCACGAAATCAAAGAGAGAATTAATCAGTTTGATGGAAAACTTTATTTAGAGTTCGGTGGAAAATTATTTGATGATTATCATGCGTCAAGAGTTTTACCAGGTTTTGAGCCGGGCACAAAAATTGAGTTATTACAATCGCTTAAAGATGAAGTTGAAATTATTATTTGCATTTCATCAGACGATATTGAAAAAACAAAAATTCGTGCAGATTTAGGAATTAGCTATGACATGGACGTTTTAAGACTAATCGATGAATTTGAAAATTTAGGGATTAAAGTTACTGGTGTGGTATTAACAAAATACAATTATCAAGCAGCGGCAGATAACTTTATAAGAAAACTACATAACTTAGGAGTGAAAAGTTATAAACATTACATTATACCAAATTACCCAACAGACGTTGAAACAATCGTTAGTGAAGAAGGTTATGGAAAAAATGAATATGTAAAAACAGAAAAACCTTTAGTTGTAGTAACTGCACCAGGGCCTGGCAGTGGAAAACTTGCTGTTTGCCTATCTCAGGTTTATCACGAGCATAAAAATAAAAAATTTGCAGGATATGCAAAATTTGAAACATTCCCAGTGTGGAATTTACCATTAAAACATCCTGTGAATTTAGCTTACGAAGCTGCAACTGTTGATTTACTAGATTTAAATATGATAGATTCATATCATTTAGAAGCATATAATGAAACAGCGGTAAACTATAATAGGGATATTGAAGCCTTTCCAATAGTTAAAGCTATATTAAAAAGAATTACAGGAGATGAAGATTTTTATCGTTCTCCTACTGATATGGGCGTTAATATGGCAGGATATGCAATTACTGATGATGAAGCAACAAAATATGCATCAAATCAAGAAATTATGGCAAGATACTATGCAGGAATTTGCGAATATAAGCTAGGTGAAATGAGTAAACAAGAAATTGATAAACTCGAAAATATTTTAGGACAACTCGAACTTCATCCTGAAATAGATAGAAAATGTATAATCCCAGCAAATAAAAAAGCAGAGGAATCAGGCAAGCCGTCTGTTGCAATAGAATTAAGAGATGGAATGATAATAACAGGTAAAGCCTCAGATGTTTTATCAGCTGCAAGTGCTGCAACTGTTAATGCATTAAAGTATTTAGCGGGAATAAATGATTCAATTCAATTAATTCCTCAATCAGTTTTAGAGCCTTTAATTGATATTAAAAAGAAGATGCTTTCTTCAAAAATGTCTTCTTTAAAATTAGATGATGTTATTTTAGCTTTATCAGTTTCACAATCAACAAACCCAACTATTAAAGCTGCTCTTGCTCAAATTCCAAAACTTAGAGGAACAGATTTACATTCATCTGTTATGCTAAGAACAGGCGATAAGACAACTCTTAAAAAATTAGGCGTAAGAGTTACAGAAAATGATATTTTCCCAGAAAATTCAATATACTTTTAAAATAAAAAATTGTAAGATGAAAAATCTTACAATTTTTTTATTTATAATATTTTAATAATATTTTTAAATTAAATCCTATTAATAAACCTAAAGAAATGCAAAAAACTAAAGCGGAAATTTTTAAAATACTTAAAACAAAAGCGCCGAATATAAATCCCAATACAGCTCCCCAAAATAAAAAGATGAAAATATTTAATTCACAAAAATCTTTATAACCTTGTGCTTGTTTTAAAGTTTTAATAGTAATCACCCACTTTTATAGTTTATTACAATTAAATTATAATATAAAAAATAAAAATGATAATAGATATATTTTAACTAAATTATTAATTTTTAAATTAATAATGGCAAAATAGCTTGCGCTAACGCTAAAAACACTAAAAATCCAAATGTGTCAGTTGTGGCAGTTAAAAAAACACCACTAGCCACAACGGGATCTAATTTAAATCGTTTTAAAATTAATGGGATAAAAAAACCAAAGAAAGCGGCTATCATATAATTTGCAATCATAGCTAAAATAACTATTAAAGATAAATAAATATTTTGATAACGAACAAACATAATTAAAGCGGCAAGTGAGCCTGTTACTGTTGCGTTTAATATACTAACTAATATTTCTTTAAAAACAACTGCCCAATCGTCTTTTAAATTTATTTCATTTAAAGTTATTCTTCTTATAACAATAGATAAAGTTTGAGTACCCGCATTTCCACCCATTCCAGAAATAATAGGCATTATAGCAGTTAATGCAACAACTTGTGAAGTTGTGCTTTCAAATAAAGAGATAACAAAAGTGGCAAAAGACGCTGTTAGTAAATTCACCATAAGCCAAGGAAGTCTTGTTTTTATACTGCTTAAAATAGATGTGTCCTCTTCATCGCCTGCAACACCACCGAGTTTTAAAATATCTTCAGTTTGCTCTTCAACTAAAACATCGATAATATCATCAATAGTTATAATACCAAGCAAATGATTTTTTCTATTAATAACAGGGACAACTTTTAAATCGTATTTTGAAACAAGATGAGAAACTTCTTCTTGATCCATTTCAGGAGTTACAGTGATGATATTATCGTCCATTATATCAAATAGAGTTTCATCGTCTTTTGCTATAAATATATCTCTTAAATCGGCAGCGCCTATAAGTTCTTTATTCTCATTTAAAACAAAGATGGTTTCAATAACTTCTGTTTTTGGTCCTATTTCTTTTATTTTTTGCAAACTGTCTATCGCTTTAAGTCGTGAACGAAGAGCGATATATTCAGTTGTCATAATACCACCGGCAGTGTCTTCATCATATAAAAGCAGATGTTCAATGTCGATAGTATCATGTTTTTTCATTAAATTTAATAATTCTTTTTTCTTATTAATTCGAATTATTCCTAGAATATCAGCGATATCATCCTTAGACATATAATTAAATATATCTAAAATTTGCTTATTAGTAAGAAGATAGACAATTCTTTTTTGTAAAGATTCCTCGGCTTGCTCTAAAATACTCGCTATATGTTCAGTATAAGTTTTTTCAAAAAACAATAGTATTTCATCATCATCAAAATCTTCAAGCGCATAAGCTATATCAATAGCATAAACTGAATCAATAATATCATGTAAATCATTTAAATCACTATCTAATAAAAGCTTTTTTAAATCAACATCTATATTTGAATTATCGTTATCTTCTGCAATGATAGCATCTAATAATTCGATTTTTTCTTCGGATTTTTTTAATTTTTCATTCATAATGCACCCTCCTTTTGATTAGCCTTACTCATATAATCCGAACACGTTTTATAATAGTTAAATAGGCTCTCTATCTACGTTAAAGGCTTTTGCAAGGCGTAAAGCATTACTGCAAGCCTTTTCCTTGCTATAAAACCTATTTAATTATTATAAAATCTTTGACTTAAACCCCATAAATTTTTTATATATCAAG
>CAYJGG010000034.1:0-20570 GCA_964369915.1 uncultured Oscillospiraceae bacterium
AAGTGAAAAAATTAATGGGAGTATTCTATTTTATTAATAAAGAAATTTTGATAGACTTCATGAATTATATAACAATAATAATGAATATAGCAGTAGGAATTAGGATTTGAATTTTCGGCGTTGCAGGGTTTTAATTATAAGTTATCGAAGTCAAAGATTTATTATATGAAAAAGAGTGTAATATAATTTATATTACACTCTTTTATTTGGATATTATTTTAGTAAACTTTAAAAACTGACACGAAAATAGAAAAATTATAAAAATGACATTATAAAAATCTATTCTTCAAGGCAAAAGCCAGCATCACAAAGTTTTGTGAAAATTTCTTCTTTATGAACAGTGTTTCTTGTTTCGATAACTAAATTAACTTTGCAGTATCCTAAAGGGGTATCTTTATCGTTTCTAAAATGAGAAACTTCAATAACATTAGCTCCCATAGAAGAAATTAAGGATAAGAATTTAATTAAATTCCCTGGTTTATCAACTAAATCAGTTGAGAATTGAGATATTCTATCTGAATAAGTCATGGCTGAATTTAAAAATTTAGTCATTTGATTTAAATCAATATTACCGCCAGACACGATACAAACTATTTTATTGAATTCACTAGATTTCACTTTATTAAACATAACTGCAGCACTAGCTAAAGCACCAGCTCCCTCTGAAACAACCTTATGTCTTTCAAGTAAAGTTAGCATAGCGATAGAAATTTCTTTTTCAGAAACTGTAACAACTTCGTCGATGTATTTTGATAATATATTAAAAGTTATATCACCAGGATTTTTAACAGCACACCCGTCGGCAATGGTGTTGCAAGTTTTAGTTGAGGAAAGGCGATTTTCTTTTATTGATGTAACTAATGCATTTGCCTCTTCAGACTGCACACCGATAACTTTACATTCAGGTTTTATCTGTTTTATAGTAAAGGCAATTCCTGCAGATAATCCGCCGCCGCCCATTGGAACAACTATGCAGTCGACATCAGGCATTTCTTCTAGTATTTCAAGCGCGATAGTGCCTTGACCAGCGATAACGTATTCATCATTATAAGGATGAGCGAAAGTGTAGCCGTGTTTATTTTGTAATTCTTTTGCTTTTTTATAGCTATCATCATAAACTCCATTAACTAAAACAACTTCGGCACCATAGCCTTTTGTAGCTTCAATTTTAGTTAAAGGGGCAGATTCAGGCATACAAATAATCGATTTTACGCCCATTTTTGTGGCTGCTAATGCAACTCCTTGCGCATGATTTCCAGCAGAACAAGCGATAACTCCATTTGATTTTTCTTCATCGGTTAACTTGCTGATTTTATAAGTTGCACCCCTAACTTTAAAAGAGCCAGTCTTTTGTATATGTTCGCATTTTAAATAAGCATTTTCTGCAATTTTTGATGCAGAAACTATCGGCGTTGTTATAATATCGTTTTCGCCTATTATTTTTTTAGCCTCTTTTACCATTTCTAAATTAAGCATTTAAAACTCCTTAAATATTAATAATCTTTTAATATTATATCACATATAAGGATATTATAAATAAAAGAATTAAAATTATAATTAAAAATTTTAAATGAAAAAATAGTAAAATAGCACAAAAGATTAATAAGCTACAGAAAAATAATCGCAGATGGCTTTATAGTATATTTCGGCAGCTTTTTTTGAGCCGTCTTCGTCTGCCCAGTTATTAACATCATCCCAGCTACTGATAAAACATTGCTCCACTAAAACGCTAGGGCAATCAACTTTATCAACTATCCCAAAACTTTTACTACTACGCACTTTATCATCGCTTGAATCAACTATTGTTTTATTATCGTTATTATAATAAGCAAATTTTATCCCGGTTTCTCCTCTTAGTGTGTGGTTATTATTTTGCATAGCTCCGGTGATAAGTTTTGCAAACTGCATAGATTCATTTGAATATAATCTACCAGGCGGAGTAGGGTAGCATTCAAAGCCATGAGTGTTTTGTGAAGAGTCTGAATTTGCATGAATACTAATAACTAAATCTGCTCCAATTTCATTTATAAATTCTGCTCTTTGGGAGATTGTTTTATCTTCAGAAAAATCTTTTGTTAAAACAGGAGTTAGATATTCATTTTCTTTTAAAAGATTAAATAAATGAGAGGTAGTAGAATTTATAACGGATGTTTCATCGATTAATTTAATAGCTCCAGTGTCTTCTCCGCCGTGGCCTGGATCTATTGCAATTATAATTTCTTTAGAGGAAGAAGTAGCGGTTGTGGTATAAAAATTACTTTCGGCTTTAGTTAAAGATATACCATATAACAATTCATTTATAGTTAATGGGTTACTGTAAATTGAAAATAAAAAGAAAAATAAAAAAGAAAAAACAATAAATTTAAGATATTTCATTTGGATGTGCAAATTGATATCCCCCCTTAGTAAGAGTAGTAATGAATTCATCTAATATGGCAGTATTAGTTGTGCTTTGTGGATGCAAAAGAATAATTGCACCGTCATGAACTTTATCAAATAAAGTGTTTAAAGCATCTTCATAACTCGGCTGATTATCCACTTCCCAATCAACATAAGCAACAGACCATAAAAGAGTTTTATAGCCTAAATCATTAGTCCACTCTAAATTTTCTTTTGTGAATCTTCCTTGTGGTGGACGATAGTATTTTTCATTTATAGTAATGCCAGTTTTAGCGAGTAAAGTTTCTTCCATATTTAAAATTTCTTTTTCAAACTCTTCTTTAGTTTTTTCATACATATTAGGATGTGTGTGGGTGTGATTTCCTATTATATGCCCCATATCATAAATTAATTGAACCATTTCAGGCGACTGATTAATATAATCTGACACTAAAAAGAAAATTGCAGTAACATTATGTTTTTCCAGTATGTTTAAAATTTCGATGGTGTTTCCGTTTTCAAAGCCTGCATCAAAGGTTAAATATAAATTTTTATCATTAAATTCATCATAATAAAAAGCATTATATTTTTTTAATTCCTCTTTTGATAAATTAGGCTCTGGGATGCTGTTATCCTCTTTAAAACTAACTCCCCACTTAATAACTTCACTACTTGCCATAGTCGTTTGGACATTTGTAAAGGTATCAAGTGAAAACCCAAGAGAAAAAAAGAAAATTAAGAGCATAATAAAATTGATGTTTTTTTCGTAATTATTTTTCATAGATAAAGGCTATCCTTTCAATAAAATATATCTTATAAATCAATATATGATAAATTTCACTTTTTAAGAATGATTTACTATTGAAATAAGTAGTAAAAAAATAGTATAATAAAGTATTGAGAAAAAGTTAGTAAAGGCGATTTATGAAAAAAATAATTTCATTAATTTTAGCTATTGGGATTGTATTGAGTTTTTCAATGAGCTTAAATGTAAGTGCACAAAATACGAGTGCGCCAAGTGTGGTATCGGAAACAGCCGTTTTAATTGACGCTACAACAGGGCAAGTTTTGTATGATAAAAATAAAGATAAAGTGATGTATCCGGCAAGTATAACTAAAATACTAACCGGTCTTTTAGCTTATCAAAATGCTAGCATGGACGAATACATAACAATGACTTACGAGGCAACTCACTTCACTGAAAATGTGAGCCATATAGCACTATTACCAGACGAAGTGATACGTTTAGAAGATGCGATGTATGCACTTGGAATTGAATCTGCAAATGATGCTGCTAATGGAATAGGACAGCATATAGTTAATGGAAGTATTGCAGATTTTGGCGTTATGATGACAGAATACGCCCACAGTATAGGTGCAACAAATTCAAATTTTACAAATCCGAGTGGACTTCCTGATGATAATCATTACACAACTGCAATGGATATGGCATTAATTGCAAGAGAAGTTGTGAAATATCCGGAATTATGCGAATATTTTTTCACTTCAAGATATGAAATGGGTGCAACTAATTTAAAAGAAAATAGATATTTTAATGCTGCAAACGATTTTGTGAATGGCACAGAGTATTATGAAGGGATATTTATGAGCAAAGACGGCTGGACTTCGGATGCACAGCACACATTAGTGACAGCCGCCACAAGAGATGGAATGACTTTGATTGCAGTTGTTATGAAAACAGCAAATACCGATACAAAATTCCAAGATACAATGGCTTTATTTGATTATGGATTTAGTAATTATTCAAGTATTACAATTCCAAATGATTATATAGAGCTTTCAGCACCAGAAAGAATTAACACCGATTCAACAGGTAGATTTTTTATTGAAAAAGATAGTATTACAACTGTGGATGTTAGTTTAACTGCAGTTAATGGAACAGAAATTGAAGATGTTGAAATAATTTATACAAACCTTTTAGCCGACCATACAACAGAAACCGCAACAATGGAAGTGCAGTTTAAAATGGGGGATGATATTTTAGGCACTACGGTTGCAAATGCCTTAATTGCCGAAACAAGGGTTGCGGGGATTATTATGCAAAGTGATCCAAGGGGAGCGATTGAAAATGTGTCGATAATGATATCGTTTGCATTTTTAGCATATTTAGCTGTTATGATTTCAGAATTATTAATAAATAAAAGATATTAAAAATCCACTAGCGGGTGGTATGCACAAGCCCTAAAAGGGCATACTCCAAGCAAACCTTTCAAGAGGCATTGAAAATTCGTCAATCTGCATTAACTGCACGGCAACCGTTCAAATGGTGTACTTTCTATTATTACTCACCACTGTATTGAATAATAAATGAATTCTCATCTCGCTTCGCTCAATGCTAAAAGTTAAAGCTTTTTATTCCCCCAGTAAAACTGGGGGTTTATTGTTGTTAAAACGATAATAAAAAAAGAATGCAAAATTGCATTCTTTTTTAAATTAAATTATTGAACTAAAGCTGGATTTGAAGTGTTGTAAACTGTGTGTGTTCTTAGATAATTTGCCCATTCTGAATATCCAGAAGGCGTTAAATGTATGCCGTCAGAAGCATCAATATCTTCTCTTAAATATCCGCTATCACTAACTAAAACTTCATATAAATTTATAAAAGCTAAATCTTTTTCATAACACATTTTTGCTATCTCAACGTTTGCATAATAAACTCTTTCAGGAGCAAGCCCTGGTTTTTCATCAACTGTGTAGGCTGTAACAGGAGGCACACTAGTCACATAAATTTGAGTTTCTGGAAGATATAAGCGTAATTCATCAATAAATTGATAATAGCTAGCGATAAATTCTTCAATACTCATACTGCTTGTTAGTGCATTTGTCCCAAGAGTTACATATATTTTCCCGGGATTTGCAGCGGCTATAGCCTCAAATCCAACAACTTGCTCAGTTACACCTGCTGCATTATAAGCACCTATGTATCCACCATCTAAAAAGCTTTTTGGAGAAATACTTCTCGCTGTTACTGTAGTTGCATTAACAATTCCAGTTGAATCTTTGTAAACACGAAATCCATCGGCTAAACTATCTCCAACAAAAACAGCATCATCAAAATAAGATAATGGCACCATATCACTTTCTTCAACCTGTACCATTCTCATATCAAAACTAGAATAGTTTAAATTCAAAGTTGGCAGTTCACCCTCATTTAAGAGGGAAACACTGGTGTTTGTTTGTAAAATTGAATATTTAGTTGGTTCTATGATTTCTACTTCTTCTTTTTCATCACTGCTAAACACATTAGTTACTAAATAGTATCCCGCATAAATAACAACGCCAAGAAATAAAAATAAAGTGGCAACTCTTAAATTACGTTTTCTAACTTTTTGTTTTCTTCGCCTTTTAATTGTTTCCTCTGAAACATATTTTCTCATTAAATTCTCCTTAAATATATCCTAAATAATTTATAATTGTAGTTACTAAATTTTAATTTAACTCATCTTAATATTATAATTCAAACTAAGTTTAGTTGCAAGCAGATTTTATATTATTTTATGAGTAATATAAAGATAAATTTTAAAATACTATGGTTTTGTGTATGGTGAGCCAATAACAAGTGGCGAATTTTCATCGTACACTGTGTGTGATATTAAATAATCTGTCCACATTTTATATCCAGTTGGGGTTAAATGGATTCCATCATAATCTAAATCGTCGTTTAAATGTCCGTCACTTGTTATAAAAATTTCTTGAACATTTAAAAAATATACAGACTTTTGAGATGAAATCTTTGCTAAAGAATTATTTAATCTTGCAATTTTTTCTGGGTTATACTTATCTTCTTCTGCCGATTTTTCAGCAGTTACAGGAAGAATACTATTTATATAGATAATAGCATTTGGAGCGGCAATTTTTAATTCATCTATTAACAAAGAGTAATCATTTAATAATTCTTCTTCTGATAGATGCATAGCATTAGTTCCAAGGATAACATATATTTTCCCAGGGTTAATAGCTGAAATTTCGCTCATAGGCTCTACTGGACTATCATAAGAAGGCAAAGATATATAATTACCATCTAAAAAGCTAACAGGCTGTAAACTGACATTTGTAAAAAATGTTGCAGTGTCAATCCCAGTTGTGCCTTGGTATTCACGGAATCCATCTCCTAAACTATCCCCAATAAACAAAGCATCATCAAAATAATCTAAATACACTCTGCCGTTAGAAGGAAGTGATAAATTACTAGAATTTGAAGAAAGAATATTAACAGGATCTGTTTGAATTGCAGGAAATATAGTGCTTATTTCATCGATGTTTTCGCTAGTAGGAGAGGTGGTAGCTACTGGCTGTAATAAAAAGCTCTCCTCGTTCTCTTCTTTTGAAGCTACATTAATTAAAGAAGTTATTAAAAAAGAAACAGATAAAATAAAAATAACTACAAGTGAAGATAAAGCAAGGCGACGAGCCTTTCTTTGCTTTTGTCTTCTATATAGCGTTTCTTTTGAGGTGTATCTTGGCATATAGTAATCCTTTAATGTTAGTAATTTTAAAATAGTATAAAATAACTTTGTGATTATTTTAAGTTAGTTTAATAAAATGTAATTATAATGGCATAAAAATGTAAACTATTTAACACAAAAGGAGGGATTTCCCTCCTTTTATAGTTTTCACAGTGAGTAGCTTTTTTATTCTAAAAATAATTATTTTTGACGGTGGTGTTTCTTTTGCTTTTTGAATTGATACATTCTATGGTCGGCTATTGAGATTAATTTTTCTGCAGTTAAGCCATTTGAAGTTGGAACAAAAACAGTGCCGTAGCTAATAGAGGTATCATATGGCTTACTATACACATTTTTTAAAGCGCCTATACGACTAAAACATTTTAGCATTTTTGAATGAACTTCTTCCTCTTGCGCAAATTTTCCAATGATAACGAATTCGTCGCCGCCGTATCTGCTAATTAATTCATTTGGAAAAGCTAATTTTAATTCTCCAGCGACTTTCTTAATATAAAAATCGCCTTCTTCATGCCCAAAATCATCATTGGCAACTTTTAAATTATCCATGTCAACAAATGTTATAAAAAATTTTTGTTTTGATTTAACATATTCATCTATTAAATTATCCGCAACATCTCTTGTGCTAAGTAGCGTTAAAAAGTCGGTGGCAGCGGTGGTTTCTAATTCTTTAATTAATTTAATCTCCTGGGCATTTTCACTGGAAATTTTATTATAATTATCGATAGTTAATCTTAAATTAGATAAATGATAAGCATATAAAATCGAAGCTGTGAAGCCTCCAAGAGAAACAAATCCAATTAGAATATATTGAAAATTAAAATTTTCAACGTCGATAGGAATATTTGCACCTAAAAGAGTGAAACCAGATATTAAAACAAATATTATTAAAAGAAGTGTTGTTGCAAAAATCATATTTTGTTTATCTGATAAAATAGTGTCTAAAGATGATCTTGAAAGCATAACTCTGCAAAAAAGGATAGCCCCTATTGATATCATAAATGAAATGGCTAAAGACAGATAAAAATTTTGGATATCTATTGCAGCTAAAGTGTAGCTAGTAATACTACTTCTAAATATTACAGATGAAGCTAAAAGCATCATTCTTTTAGAAAATAAATTTATTGAAAAAGAAAGCGCTAAAAATAGTGCATTTGGATTGCTTGCCAAAAACACAAATTTGTATTCAAAAAATAATATTATTGAAAATAAAATAATTAAAATAAACTCATTTCCAAAAAAAGCAGTTGTAGGATATAAAAGCCAAAAAGATACATTAACTACACCAACTATGACAACTCTTAAAAGTGGAAAACTATTTTTTGCAAAAACGTATGATGCAAAATAGAAAGACACTAAATGATACAAACAAAAAAACACTAAAAAGATTATGTAGATAAAACTCATACTCATAAATTATTATCCTCCAATCTTACTTTATAAAAACGCTGTTTGTGAGTACGCATTAATTCATCTGCCATAGAAAGAATATGTGTAACGCCAGCAGCCTTTGTTTTTTCATCAACTAATAAAGAGCCAATACTTGCAGAAATTAAAAAATCTTCAGTTTCATTTTGAATGGCGATATTACTTAAAATTCTATTAGTAACGATGTTTGTGATATCTTCATTTGTTTCACTTAAAATAACTAAAAATTCATCTCCGCCTATTCTAGCGGCAAAATCATCATCACGAATTGACTTTGATATAGCCTCGCCGATTTTAATAATTAATCTATCACCAGCCTCATGGCCGTAGCTGTCGTTTGTAGATTTTAAACCATTAACATCAACAAAAAGTACAGAAAATGAAGTATTTGGCATACGGCAGAGTTCTTCAAGAGTTGAAATAATATATCTTCTATTATAAATTCCAGTTAGGGCATCTTTATCAATTTTATTATAAACTTTACGTTTTACAGCTCTAATTTTAGCGCTTTCTTCTTTAGCAGAATCAGAATATCTTTTATATAATGATGCATTAATTAAAAGTATATTATAAATGAATATATAATAAAATAAAGATAATAAACACACACTTATAAAAATAGAAATATAAACTTGAGTTATATTATTATAGGTGTTTATAATTAATGATGCGAAAATAATTTCAAATAATAAAGAGCTTAAAACAAGCATTAAAAGCATAATTGTGTATTTTCCAGCAGAAGTTATCCTTTGAACGTTTGTTGCAGGAATAAAGAAATCAAAAGCAATAAGCATTAAAAATAATATAAAACAGCAAATTAATAAAACAATACTTCTATGAGTAGTGTTTATAACTGCATATAAAGGAAAAAAGCCGTTAAATCTTGCATATATCATTGTGATAGGAATATTAACTAAAGTTATAGTTAAAACAAATATACTAGCGCCAGTTAAAGCTTGCAAAAAATTAGCTCGGGACATTAATAAAAATTCAACAGTTAGAGCGATTAATGCCAGAGGATAAAATAGATAATGAGGGGCGGCAGTAGCATAAAATATTATTAAAAATATTGTGTTCATTGTTGCAAAAAGGATATATAAAGCTGAGTTTTCATAAGGATCAGTCAATACTTTTGCAGAATAAAACATTAATTTTAATTGATATATAAAATAAACAAGTGAACCTAAAAACATCCATATTAAATCCATATAAAATCTCCTTTATAATTATTTTTTCTTTTTTCTAACGCTATATCCAAAAGTTCCAAGGCTTTCACCAAGGGACAAATACTCTCCGTGCGAATAAACTAATAAATCTGATTTATTCAGCTCAAACTTTCCAGTTTCATTCATATACTCATCGCTAACTTGGACACTTTTAACATTTGCTAAAAATAAATCGTGGCTACCAAGCTCTTTGATTTCAAAAACTTCACATTCAATATTAACAGGGCACTCGTAAATAATAGGTGCGTATTTTAATTTATTTGAAGGTGCAGCAGTTAAATTCATCTCTTTAAATTTATCAACATCTTTTCCAGATTTCACTCCGCAATAATCTGTTTCCTTTGCGAGTTTTGCGGTGGTTAAATTTATTACAAATTCTTTTGTTTTTTCAATTAATTTATATGAATGACGATTTTTTCTAACTGAAATTCCTACCATAGGTGGATTTGTGCAAATAGTAGATGTCCAAGCTATAGTTATTATATTTTTTTCATTTTCATCTGCAACGCTCACCATAACGGCAGGCAAAGGGTAAAGCATATTTCCAGCTTTAAATTCTTGTTTTGGCATAATAAAGCCTCTCTTTTCAGTTAAGATATACATATTTATTCAACATATATTATATCATAAAAATATACATCCGTAAAGAAATTAAAAAAATATTAAAACTAGAGTTTTAATATTTTTAATTTAAAATTATATTGTTTGTAGATTCTAAAAAAGATAGGTCTTCTTTATCGTGAGTTACAAAAATCAAAGTTTTTCCTTTTAAATACTTTTTAATAATTTTTATAACATTTCTTTTAGTTTCTTCATCAAGCCCTTTTAAAGGTTCATCAAAAACAAGGATATCACTATCAGATAATATAGCCCTTAAAATTGCAACTCTTCTTTTCATACCCCCAGAAAGAGATGAAGCCGGAGCGTTAATAAATTCAGATAATCCAATTTCCTTTAAGGCATTTTCAGCTGAAGGTTTATCAATATTACAAGTTATTAAAATATTAGCTAAACTAGATAAATTATTTATAAGTCTGTTTTCTTGAAAAACAGCAACTATTTTTTTATCTTCAAGTCCTTTAATTTCTCCTGAATCATATGGAATAAGCCCTAAAATTATTTTTAAAAGGGTTGTTTTTCCTTTGCCAGAAACACCCATAATACTGCTAACTTCATTATAAGCAAACCTAGCTGAAAAATCTTTTAAAACAATATTATCGCCATAAGATTTATTAATGTTTAAAATTTCAATACCACTAAACATAAAATATCAGCCTCCTTTTAAAAGTGAAATAAAATAAGAAAATTAAGCTTTTTCCATAGCTTTATAAAATTTATGTAATAAATATAAAAATAATTTTTCAAATAATGCACTTATTATAACGATAGTCATTGTCCATGCGAATAAAGAAGCTGTATCTAAAAATATTTTTGCGTTAAATAAATTTTCGCCAATAGAGTTGTTTGGAATTCCTATAACTTCGGCTGCAATTCCAGATTTCCACGCAAGCCCTAAAGACACTTTTGTTGCAGCGATAAAAAATGGATAAACTTCAAAGAAATATATATATCTAATTTTTTTAACTGCACTCATTTTAAAAACTTTTGCCATTTCTAAAAGATTTTTATCTGTGTTAATTATTCCTTCAAATACTCCAGTGTAAACAATAGGAAGCACCATTAAAAAGCAAATAAGCGTTGCTAAATTTTCACTTGAAAACCATATTAATGCCAAAATTACAAAAGAGGCAACAGGAACAGATTTTATAGTGAGCATAAAAGGTGCTAGTAAATCTTTAATAAAATTAAATTTTGAAGATAAAACAGCTAGAATTATAGCTAAAATAACACCGATAAAAAATCCTAGTGTAATTCTTAAAAAGCTATAACTTATAGCAAACCAAAACCTAGAGGTGAAAAAAAGCTCAGAGAGCTTTTTTATCACTTCTAGTGGAGATACGATAAATATTCTTTGATTAATTACCATCGCAGTTATCTGCCAAATAATAATCAAAACTGCAACTGCCCAAAACTTTATTTTAGGCTGAGATTTATTGTTGTCTTTCATAATAGAAATCATCAGCTGGTAGAGCACCGCCTACTGAAGCTGGATTTTGTTCAAATAAAACTGTTAGATAACCTGTAAGTGTTGTTTGTAGATTTTTTGAGCTGTCCATAAACACGATATTACACTTAGGAATTGCGGTTTTTGCAACTTCTTCTGTTGTTATTTCATATTTTGCAACTAAAGCTGCCCCTGCGTTTACATCATTATTAATAAAATCAACTGATTCACTATAATGATTTAAAAATGCTTCAACAGCTGCTGGATTTTGCTCAACAAATTCTTTTCTAGCAACTATAACACCTGTTACTAATGAAGAAGTTGAGCCTTTATTATCCTCTTGGATAGCATCCCATTCAGCGGTTAAATCTAAAGCCACTCTTAAAGTTTCAACGTTAGTTTGTGCTGTTGTAACAAAAGGTTCAGGAAGCATAGCGATAGCGTTTTCAGTAGAAGTAATAGCTGATAAAACTTCAGTTGCTTCAGATTTCCATTCAATAGTAACGTCTGTGTCTGGATCTATTCCATTTGAAGATAAGATATATCTTAATGAATATTCAGGAGTTGCCCCTTTACCTGTTGCATATATAGTTTGTCCTTTTAAATCTTCTATTGAAGTGATAGTTTCGCCATTTTCAACTATGTATAATACGCCTAATGTGTTTATACCTAAAACTTCGATGGCGCCATCAGTATTGTTATAAACAACTGATGCTAGATTTGCAGGAATAGCAGCTATATCAACTTCGCCTTTTGCTAAAAGAGCAGTAACTTCTGCAGGATCAACAACTATATCAAAGCTGTAATTATTATCTGTTTTTTCGCCCATTTCATTGCTATCCATAAATTGAGTTAGTCCCATTGCAGTTGGCCCTTTTAAAGCTGCAACTCTAACATCCACAGGATCTACTGCAGGAGTAGTTTCTTCTGTTTGAGTTGTAGTGGAAGTAACCTCACCTTGAGTTTCTTCTGCTTCACTAGAAGAACAAGCGGTTAAAAGCGAGATAGATAGTAGTGCGCTAAGTAGAATTAGTGATAGTTTTTTCATAATAGTAGTCCTTTCTTTGAGGCTTTGTCTTTTATTGCATATATTAAAATATATTTTATAATATCTTACAAAAAATCAAAACGCTCATAGTTTGAAAAGTTATTTCCAAACTAAATTTCCTTTCATATATGCCTTTTATTATACGCAGTCTTTTAAAATACTGTGTAAAATTTCTTCATCGCATATTTTAATATCCGATTTTGTTAGAATTATTGCATTTTGATTTTGCAGATGCTTAATCTCTCTATATAAAGCAGCTCTGCTAATACCAATTTTTAAAGCAATTTCTTCTCTTTTAATTCCTAAATTAATTGTGTTATCATCATTTTTATTACTTAAAAGGAATTTAATGAATTTTTCTCTTGCCGATTGGATTGTGAAAAATTCGATTTTTTTAATTAAAAAGCTAATTTTCTCATTACAATGAGCGCCATATCTCATAGCGAGTTTTGCATCATTTTCCATAGCTTTTACAACTTCCTTTTTAGGAATATAAATTATCGTAACATCAGTTTTACATTCTAAAGTTGTATCTAATTTATGATTAAATAATAAATTGCTTATCCCAAAACAACTGCCTTGCGAAAGTGTGTTTACGATAGTTTTTTTATTATCTTCATTCATAAAACAAACAAAAACTTCACCAGAATGAATTAATGCAATCGAAGGAACAGAATTAACTTCATCAAAAATAACATCACCTTTTTTAAAATCTTTAACTGTAACAGCTTCAGGCTTAAAACTTGTGCCAGAGAGAAATTCAGATTGGTCTATGCTAGTCATAATATCAAGATATTCCATAAAAAATCATTCCTTTCGTTATTATATAATTTAGTATAATTATTATATCACATTGATAAACCACGGTCAATAAATTTGTATCAAATGAGATAAAAGTTACTTTAAATTAAAAATAATTTAATATTTTATTCATACTTTTATTTTTGGATAGCTAAGCCATATTATCTGCTGATTTAAGCATGTTTTCTGTAAAATTGCATATCCACGCGATAGACTATTCAAAAAAAGTGTTAACCTTATTTATCTTGATACTTTCAAGATATTTTTGGCTAACACTTCTATTTTTAAGCTATACTTTGGGACGATTCAAGCATATTTTCTATAAAAATCGCATACCCACGGGTAGGATCATTTACAAAAACATGGGTGACAGCGCCTACGAGTTTTCCATTTTGAACAATAGGGCTTCCACTCATTCCCTGAACAATCCCTCCTGTTAATGCTAAAAGCTCTTTATCAACAATTCTCATCACCATATTTTTTGTCATGGTATCTGAAGTTAGAGAGATTTTTTCAATTTCGATTTCATACTTTTCGGGAGTTTGACCGTTTATGGTGGTGTAAATATATGCTGTGCCTTCAACGATTTCAGTAGATGGGGCAATAGGCATCATATTATCATCTTTTGAAATATAAACAGAACCATAAACTCCTGTTTCGCTATTTTTTAATAATTGGCCAGTTGGCAAGTGACTCATAAAAGTGCCTTTTAATTCTCCTGCATCACCTGCAGTTGATTTTTCGATTCCTGTTATAGTAACAGGCACGATTTCACCAGATAATAAGGGGATTTCCTCGCCAGTGTCGACGTCTTTTACTGCATGTCCAAGACCTGCAAAAGTAGAATTTTGAACATCATAGTATGTCATAGTGCCAATGCCCGCTGAAGAATCCCTTATCCACATTCCAGTTCTGTATGTTTGATTTTCGATATCAAAAACAGCACTTAAATTACAAGTGTAGAGAATATCATCTCTTAAATATTCAACTAAAATTGGACTATCCATACTCTTATTTATAACATTTTCGATGTCGTCTTTACTTTTAATTTTTTGAGAATTCATCGAAACTATTATATCTCCCATACGAAGGCCCACTAAAGAGGCAGGATTTCTATACCCTGTGGGAGTTTTTATATCCGAAAATCCAACTATCATAACTCCATCAGAAAACATTTTTATCCCAAAAGGCTCTCCAGAAACACTGACATATTTTTCCTCTAAAGTGTTTACGATAACATTTTTTATAGGGATAACTCCTAATAGTTTTGCCTCATAATTTATGTTTGAAGTGCTAGCAAAAACGCTTAAATCAGAATCTGATTTAGAACTTAAAGAAACCATAGGCAGGGATTTTATATTTGCCTCGCTTCCGCTTGTGATATACATTGTATCTGGGATAATAGTGTTAAAATATAAAACAGTTCCAATAATTATGGCTACTGGAAAAGAAAGACATTTTAATATTTTTTTCATTATAGCTCCTCATACCTTCCTAAATATATTTTTAAGTTTAGTATGGGCAAAAAGCTATAAATTATTAAACACAAAAATGACGGAAAAATCCGTCATTTTTGTGTATAGTTTTAGAGGAGAATAATATAGCTTATAAGCCATATTATCTAATATATTGTTCCTTCACCACTAGAAAAAATATATTAAAGCATCTCTGCTTACTAATATTATACAAAAAAAATAAGCATAAGTTGTGAATTAATAATTGTTAAATAGTGGATATTTAGTAAAAATTTAAAAATAAAAATGAAATTATGGACTGAATGTAAAAAAAAGGTAAACTTTTTTGTAAAGTATGTATATTGACTTTTAGGGTGTATTTATATTAATATTAGTATGGAAAACAAATTAGTAAATCGGCTAAAAAAATCGGTTTTTCTATTTGTTTTTTGTGTATTATTAATAATGAAATTAAAAATATACTTTAATTTAACTATCCCTTTTCCTTTATTCATATATCTCAAAAACAACAAGCCGAGTACTGCTCGGCTTGTTGTTTTTTATAATATTAAATTAATTCATTGCAAACATATTGCGCTATCATAATTCCAGCAAGATTTGGAGCAAAAGGAGTGCTACCAGGGGCGTTTCTTCCAAAAGAAGAATTAACATTTTTTGTAGCTGGACTAAATTTATTATATAAAGAAATATGATTTTTAATTCCAAGAGCTTTTAATTCTTTTCTTAAAACTCTTGATAAACCGCATCCATTACCAGAAGTGTTTTCAACTATATCGATAGTAAAACCTGTTATATCAAATCTATTGCCTGTTCCCATGCTTGAGATAATATTAATATTGTTTTCATGCGAAAGTTTTATAAGGGCAATTTTCGCTGTAACATTATCAATAGCATCTATAATATAATCAGGATTTATTTTAGTGATAAAATCAAGGTTATCTTTAGTTAAAAAAGTGTTAATGGCATCAATTTCTAAATTAGGATTTATAGATAAAGCTCTATTTTTTGCCACTTCTGTTTTTAATTGCCCGATATTATTAACATTAGAGATTATTTGCCTATTTAGATTTGAAGTATCGACAGTGTCAAAATCTATAATAGTGATTTTTTTAATTCCAAAGCGCACTAAACACTCTAAAACAGCACCACCAACTCCGCCAACTCCAGCGATTAAGATATGACTATTTATTATTTTTTCATAATCTTTATTATCAAAAACCATTAAAGTTCTCTCATTAAAACTCATAAATTTCCCTCTTATATAAAAAATACCTTTTAGAAAAAATTATCTAAAAGGCGAATTTTTATTTATAATAACACCCGCCCAGCCGTATGCGACTATATCAAAACCCCGCTTGTAAGCAAGGATGGATACGCTCTGCCGCCATTTCACGCTCCCTACTTCCCCAGTGGGGGAGGTCTGCAATCTGTGGACAAGGACCCGAGCTTCCGATTATATGAGTGTAGGATTAAAAATAGTTGCATATTTCTCGTGCAAGGCAGGATGGTTATATATCTTATTTTATGCAAGATATTTTAAAAAATACTATAATTTTTTAAATATTACTCTTCAATATCAAATAATTCTGAAAGACGTTCTTGGAAAATTCCGCCAACTTCAAAAAATTCTTCATCATCATCAACTATATCATAAGTTTCAAGACCTTCTTCATCTACTTCGCCTATTTTAAATATTATTAAAACAGGTTCTTCGTTTAATGCTTTTTCTGGATCTTCAAAATATTCAACTGCTGCAATATATCTTTCTTCATTATATTCAACTTGGTCTACAACTTCAAAAAGATGAGATTCATTATTTTCATCAGTTAATGTTAGGATATTTGCTTCATATTCTTCATATTCGTTATTTATATCGCTCATGTAAGGATACCTCCGATGTAAGCTTGTAAGCTTTGTTTGATTATATTTTACACTAAAAACTAGCCTTTTGTCAATAAACTCAAAAGCCATAATACTTAAATTTAAAAATTTAATAAAATAAATATAAATTACATAGATTTTTTACAAAATAATGATATAATAAATAAAATACGAGAATTTTACTAAAAGCGTGAGAGGTATAAATTAATAATGAAAAGAATATTGAGTATTTTCTTAGCATTTACTATGGGTTTAATGCTGTCAGGATGTGATGAAGAAAAAATTTATAATGATACAATTGAAACAACAAGCTCGGCTATGCAACTCGCTCAGCCAAAGCAAGGGGACACAATAGCAGAAATCCAGACAAGTGAAGGTGTTATAAAAATCCTTTTATTTGAAGATGAAGCACCGCTTGCTGTTGAAAATTTTACATCACTAATTGAAAACGGATATTATAATGATTTGATTTTCCATAGAGTTATGAAAGATTTTGTTATTCAAACAGGCGATCCAACCGGCACGGGAACAGGGGGAGAGAGTATATTTGGAGTAAAGTTTGAAGATGAATTTTCTGAAATTTTGCATCACTACACAGGAGCATTATCAATGGCAAACTCAGGCGCTGATACAAATGGTAGTCAATTTTTTATAGTGGCAACGCCGAGCGACATAGTTTCAAATTCTCAGATAACGGATATGGAAAATAACGAATACTCACAAGAAACAATAACAGCCTATAAAGAAGTGGGCGGGCTTCCGTATTTAGATTATGTGCACACAGTTTTTGGACAAGTTTATGAAGGTCTTGATATCGTTTATAAAATAGGCGATGCAGAAATTGATGAAAACAATAAGCCGACAGAAGATATAAAAATAATTTCAGCGACAGTTGGAGTTTTTGAATAAACATAAATAAAAAAGCAAATACACCTAAAAGAGAGAAGGTATATTATGATTAGAATTATAACAGACTCAACTAGCGATTTCACACTAAAAGAAGCAGAAGAAAAAGGCATATATCTTGCAGGACTAACAGTTAATATCGATGGGACAGAATACGTTGAAGGCGATACAATTACACACGAGAATTACTATGATTTAGCAAAAAAATCAACAAAGATTTTAACATCTCAGCCATCACCAGAAGTGTTTTTAGAATTATATAAAAAAGCACAGGCAAACGGCGAAAAAATCCTTGGGATTTTTGTATCAAAACATCTATCAGGAACATATCAATCTGCTTGTATGGCAAGAGATATGCTAGAATACGATGATATTTTCTTATTAGACACAAACTGCATTTCAGTTGGTATTCGTGTGATGGTTGAAACAGCTAGAAATCAAATTAAAAAAGGCTTAGATTTCGATGAAGTTTGCAAAAAAATGGAAGAGTATAGAGATAGGTTAAACGCATGGGCTATTATTGATGATTTATCTCATTTAAAAAGAAGTGGAAGATTATCTCCAGCAAAAAGTTTTGTTGGAAGTATGCTGCAATTAAAGCCTATCACAACGCTTTCAGGAAAAGTTGATGTTGTGGCAACTATAAGAGGCGCTAAAGCCGCAATTGAAAAAACAATGATTTTACTTGAAGAAGCCGGAAGTTTAGATAAAGATGAACTATGCGTTGTTGGCTATACTGGCACTAATAATGAGTGGTATAAGGATTTAAAAGACGCTATCGTTAAAAATTTTGATAACGAAGAAAATATTATAATAACCCCGATAGGTGCATCTGTTGGAAATCACGTTGGCTCAGGCACATTTGCAATGGGATATTTTAAGAAAAAATAATAAATTAATAAGCTTTTTAGATTTTTCTAAAAAGCTTATTTTATAAAAGGAGATTAAATAAATGTTATTTAAATTATTAAGATTTATTTTTTCAAGAAGATTTATAATTGCTGTTTTAGCTTTAATTCAACTTTGCTTAGTGTATTTATTTTTAACTAATTATTTAGTTATAAATCCAACATTTTACTATGCTTTAGTAGTTTTAAGTGTTATAAGTATGATTTACATAGTGGAAAGAGATAATTTAAATCCTTCTTATAAAATTTTATGGATACTCTTTATGATTGTATTCCCTGGTACTGGCGCTCTTTTATATATTTTATGGGGAAATAGACGGCTCTCAAAATCTCAGCAAGAAAAACTTGAATTAATAAATAAAAACAATGAAAAATTATCACTAGATGATAATATTATTTTAGAGAAATTGCAAAAACAAGATATAAATCTTCAAAAGCAAGCAAAGTATTTAAAAAATATCGCAAAAGGAATGCTTTTTGAAAACACCGACGTTAGATATTATAAAATAGGCGAAGATTTTTTTGGCGATTATTTAGAAGATTTAAAAAATGCAAAGAAAAATATTTTTATGCAGTATTTTATAATCGATGAAGGATATATGTGGGATGAAATCCTAGAAATACTAACTAAAAAAGCAAAAGAAGGCGTTGATGTTAGAATTTTATATGATGGGTTTGGCTCATTATTAACTCTGCCTGATGGCTATGACGATAAATTAAAGGCGCTAGGAATAAAAACAGAGATTTTTAGCCCAATAAAATTTAGCTTTAGAATTAAAGATTATTTAATATTAAATCATAGAGATCATAGAAAACTAACTATAATTGATAATAATATCTCTTATGGCGGTGGATTAAATATTGCCGATGAATATATAAATAAAATCACAAAGTTTGGCGTTTGGAAAGATACGGCTTTTCGCTTAGAGGGAGAAGCTACATTTGGGATGACTAATATTTTCTTGCAGTCATGGGAGTTTGTAACAAAAGAAACTATTGATTACAATAAATTCTATCCAAGCGTTATAAAAGAAGGTAGTGGAATTATTCAGCCATACCATGACACGCCTCTTGATACATATAACGTGTGTGAAAATGCTTATTTAAATGTTATTAACGGGGCAACAGACTATGTTTATATAGCGACGCCCTATTTAATTATCGATAATGAAATGGTGACAGCCTTAACGCTTGCAGCTCAAAGCGGTGTTGATGTTAGAATAGTTGTCCCTGGGATTCCTGATAAGTGGTATGCTTATTATATAACTCAAAGTTATTATAAAATTTTAGTTGAAAATGGTGTTAAAATTTATGAATACACGCCAGGATTTTTACACGCTAAAATGTATGTTTGTGATGATAGACAAGCAATAGTTGGCAGTGCAAATATGGATTACCGCTCTTTGTATCTTCATTATGAAAACTGTGTTAGCTTTTATGGTGGAGAAATTGTTGGTGATGTAAAAGAAGATTTTAATGAGATGTTTACTGAAAGTAAATTAGTAACGATGAAAGAAATTAACGAAACGCCCGCTTTAAAAAGAATTTATCAACTATTTTTTAAAATTTTAAGTCCATTAATGTAAAAATTTAAGGTTAGTTTAAGGTTTAGTGTTTATAATATGTTTAAATACTAAAGGAAATGAGGATTTTTACTATGAGTGCACTTTTTATACTAACCACAATTATATTACTAATAATGAGCTTTTCTGTTAATAATAGCAACATTAAATTGGAACTTGCAAAAGTGCCAGTTGAAAAATATCCAAAAAATAATTAATAGATAAAAAAGACATCACGTAAAAGGGATACCTATAAAGAACAAATACCGATTTTCATTAGAAAATCGGTATTTTAGCGTACAAAATAAGAGTGGGATATATGTTAATTGGTTGCAAACAATTAGCGAACTGGTGCTTTTTATAAAAAAGCAAAGCTGAGCATTTACAAAGTAAAGGTTGCGAAGGTT
>CAYJGG010000035.1:0-20070 GCA_964369915.1 uncultured Oscillospiraceae bacterium
AATATAATCGAACCGGCTAATTGCCAATCAACATTTGCCATATTATTTTCTCCTTTTGGTTTTTATTTATAAAACACTTGCAAAAGACAAGTGAAATTTATTATAATTAATTTATGTATAACTTTAATTAAAAGCGAGGATATTATGTATTTTAAAGAAATAAATGCCTTTATTGCTGTTTATGAGGCAAAATCTATATCGAAAGCAGCCCAAAAACTATATATGACACAGCCTTCCTTAACTCGATTAATACAAGGAATCGAGGAACAAGTGGGCACTAATTTATTTACTCGCACAAGAGATGGTTTAATCCCAACTTTAACTGGCGAATTATATATGGATAAGGCTAATCAAATTTTAAAAATCCAAAAAGATTTTGAATTATCTTTAGCGTTTGTAACTTCTGAAAATAGAGGCAGATTAACTATTGGAACTAAATCTTTTTTAAGTAGTAGTGTTTTACCAAAAGTTATCTCTAATTTTGAAAAAAAATATCAGAATGTTGAAATAACTATTTTTGAAGGAATAGGAACTGACGTTGAAAAAGAGATATTAAAAAACTCTGTTGATGTTGCCATTATCCATCTTCCTACTATTTCTGAGCAATTAGTTTGTATGCCTATTGGAAAAGAAAAATTCTACATTGCTGTTAATAAAAATGATGAACTTAATAATTTAAGTTATAGAAAAAACGATGGTCTTTTATATCTTGATTTAAAAGAATTAAAAAATAAAGATTTTTTATTAATGCAACCAAATCAAAAAATCCGCCAAGAAACTGATAGACTTCTCTCACTTGCAAATATTACTCCTAATATAAAGCTTCAATCAACTAATATTTTCACAATTATAAACCTTGTTCGTGAAGGAGTTGGAATTTCAATTATTCCTTCTTCATATATAGATTTTAATGATATTAATAGCCCAAACTACTACAACATTGAGCAAAATTTCAATCCATTTTGTGATATCGGAGTTATATATCATAAAGATATGCAAGGAAATCCTTTTATTAAAGAATTTGTAAATATCGCTAAAGAAGTTTTATCTGAAATGTTTTTTTCTTTAGTTTTATAAGCGAAAATCATTCACTTTTCTTCTCAATTATAAAACATATTTATTATTTACTCAAATACGTATTTCAAATATACTCTATGCGAATTTTGTATATAACTAACGTAAAATCTAAATTAAATACACTTTGTTAAATTTTTATTAATTTATTAGGTTTTTCTTAGCTTTTCTTTAGTTGACAATGCTATTTTTTGGACTATAATTAAACTGTAATGTGAAAATAGACAATTTTTTCTTTGAAAATTTGTTTATTTTACTATACCCCAAATATTGAATTTTAAATAAGATTTTTAAGGAGATTTATATTATGCCAGTTGGATTTCGAGCTTATAAGAATTTTGAAAGGCCTGATGCTGAATTAGTAAAACAGTTTAAAAACATTCCAAGCAGCAATATTAGCGATGCTATGAGAAGAATGTATAGTATTTTTAAAGGAATTAGACCTTTTAATAAGCTGCCTTTACTTGGAGTTGCTTTAACTGTGAAACTTCCTGTTGGAGATAATTTAGCAGCTCAAGCTGCACTTGACTATGCTCAACCAGGCGATATTATAGTGCTTGATGGCGCTGGATATTCTGACAGGGCACTTTTAGGCGGAATGATGTTGGAATACGCTAAAATCAAAAAAATCGGCGGGTTTGTTGTTGATGGTGCTATAAGAGATTTAGACGAGGTTAAATCTTCTGGAATTCCTGTTTTTGCAAAATCCGTTACAACTCTTGGACCATATAGAGAAGGTCCTGGTGAAATTAATGTTCCTGTTGTTTGTGGTGGGCAAGTTATTATGCCAGGAGATATATTAGTTGGCGATAGTGATGGTATTGTTGTTATTCCAAAAGATTTTGCAATAGAAGTTTTAGAAGGTGCAAAACTTCATTTAGCTAAGGAATTAGAAGAAACTGTTAGAATGAGAACAGGCAAATACACTAGTGAAGAACATATAAAAACTTTCACAGGAAAATTTGTAAATCTAGGCGGAACAGTTATAGAATAAAATAAACAGCATATTAGCTTTTGATTTGAAGCTAATATGCTGTTTTATTTTATTTATTACTTTGTGTTTTCAATGAGAATTTCTTCGCTAATTGGAATATCCCCATTTAATGAAATTTGTTTTTCACCATTATTGTCAGTATAAAGAACATTCACCGATGTGAAATTATATTGAGTTTCCATAGAATTTATAAACTGCATAACTATTTCTGCTGGCTTTTCACCACTTTCTTCTTCTGTTAAAATATTTTCATTACTTAGATTAAAAACCACTAATTTGTAATATTTATTAGAGTAATCATCGGCATCAATACTGCAAGTAATATGATAATCTTCAAAAACAATTCCTTCTTCTAAACTATCTATAATTTTTTGATAGTCTTGTTTATATGGAGTTTCATCACCTGCGTTTTCATAAAGATTAAAATCAACTATTCTATCACTATTTAAATTATATAGATAGCCTTCTCCATTATAATCTCCCATATTATAAAAATCATAACCTATTTTGATTTCATCACTAGCATTATAAACTTCTCTATTATAAGAATTAATTTTATCAGTTGCAATCATATTTCCTATAAAAGGAACATATCCAGCTGAATACATCCAAGCTAGAAAGCTAATTATTATAGCTATTATAACATAAATTATTATTTTCTTTTTTGTTTTCATAATTATAATCTAACCTTTCTTAAGGGATAGCATTTTAATTTTATAAAAATATTTATATATTTAGTATATCTCAAAATCCATAATTTTGCAATTAACTATATGTTAACAATTTAAAATTCAACCTGAATGTATCATAAAAAAAGCTGTCATATCGACAGCTTTTTAATTTTAATTTATCTAATGCCAGTAGAGCCATGTCCGCCTCTATCTTCATTATCTAAAGACTGAACAAAATTTATACTAACTTCTTCTTGAATTTTCATAATTCTAAATTGGCAAATCCTATCATTTTTTTCGATTTTTGTATCTCTTAAAGCAAATGCAGGAAAAAACCATTGATCATTATCGCCACAATAAGAATTATCAACAATTCCCATTGAATTTGTTTGGATAACCCCAAAGTTTTTAAATGTTGATGAACGTGGTAGGATATGAGCTTCATATCCTTTTGGAAGCTGCATCGCAACACCTAGTGGAATTAATTTAAATTCACCTTGCTTTAATTCAATTGTTTTTGCCGCTCTTAAATCTATCCAATCGCCTTTTGAAATAGGCTTTACTTTTTCTATTTCATCATCAAAATATTTAATTTTTATTTCCATTATCTTTCTCCTTTTATATAAAAGTTTATTTTTCCCATAAAACAACTTTATTTTCTTCTAAACTTTTTTTAACATCTATTAATCTTTGATTACTACTTCCACGAAATAATAAATTTAAATCTTTTTTCTTTTCAATAAATTGACCATCTTTTAAAACATCAATATATTTTAAAATTTCTTTTTGCTTTTCGTTTAATTCTTCAAATAAAAATCCTGTCCAAAGCCATATATTTTTCCCAGTTCTTTCTTTTATTGCCTTAACTGTTTTTAAAATCATATCGCCTTCTTGTCCCATAGGTTCACCACCTAAGATAGAATAGCCCTCAACATTTGGGTTTTCTCCCATTTTTATAAACTTTTCCATTACTTCATCGGTGTATTTTTCGCCATAATCATAAGCCCAGTATTCCTCATTAAAACAATTTTTGCATTTAAAATGGCAACCACTAACAAATAAAGTTGAGCGAATACCCACACCATTTGCAACATCAAATTGCCTGATTTGCGCATAATTCATAATATTAAACTAGCATTCCTTTCAGCACATTTTTAAGATTTAATATTATAAAAAAGGGCGTAAATCGCCCTTTTTTATATTTAATTTTATTAATTAAAAACACTATTATAAGTGCATTACTCTTTCTTTTATCTCTTGAGTTCTGCCTTCGTTCCAGAAGTTTTCGCCTAAATAACCGCAAGTTCTTCTAACAACGTTCATTCTATCTCTATCTCTGTTTGAGCAGTTTGGACAATACCATTCTAAGTTATCATCACATAAAATTTCGCCCTCATAACCACATTCCATACAGAAATCAAGTTTTGTATTCATTTCAGCATACTGAACATTTTCATACATATATTTAATTAATGTTAAAATAACTTCTGGATTATTCACTAAATTTGGAAGCTCAACGTAGCTGATTGCACCACCTGATGAAATTGTTTGGAATTTTGATTCAAATTTTAATTTTTCAAATGCATCAATTTCTTCTCCAACAAACACATGATATGAGTTTGTTAAATAATCTCTATCAGTAACTCCTTTTATAACACCAAAACGTGCTCTTAGGCATTTTGCAAATCTTTCAGTTAAACTTTCACTTGGTGTACCGTATAAAGCAAATCCAAGGCCAGTTTGTCTTTTCCATAAAACTATTTTAGCTTTTAAATGATTCATAATATCAACTGCTAACGCTTCACCTTTTGGCGTTGTATGACTTTCGCCAATAAGACCTAACACACATTCATATAGCCCGATATACCCAAGAGTGATTGTTGCATATCCGTCTTGTAGTAGTGGTAGTATTGGCTCGTGTTTTGGAAGTCTTGCGATAGCTCCATGTTGCCAGTGAATTGGTGAAACATCACTTGTGATATCTTTTAATTTATCATATCTTAGCATTAAGCTTTCTTTAACTAAATCTAATCTATCTTCTAGTATATTCCAGAATTTTTTAATATCGCCTTGTGCTGATAGTCCAACGTCGGCAAGATTTAAAGAAGTTACGCCCATATTAAATCTACCATACCATTTATATACGCCTTCTTCATTATTTATAGGGCCTGTGTATGGAGAAAGCCAAGCTCTACAACCCATGCAACCAAACACATTGCCTTCATAGCTTTGTTTCATATGCTTTGCACTAATAAAGTCTGGCATCATTCTTTTTGACACGCAAACTGAAGCTATTTGAGTTAATTCATAATACTCACTATCTTCGTGTATATTATTTTCATCAGTTACATATAAAAGTTTTGGGAATGCTGGAGTTATCCAAGCGCCAACTTCATTTTTAATGCCTTGAATTCTTTGCTCTAGCACTTCTTTAATTAGCATAACTGTTTCTTTTTCGTATTCTGGATATTCTGAGATATACATAAATACACTTAAAAACGGACTTTGTCCATTTGAAGTTTGCAGGGTGTTAACTTGGTATTGAATAGTTTGTATACCAGATTTAACTTCTTCTTTTAATCTTAAAGCAACAGCATTTTTTAATTGTTCTTTAGTGTAGCTAAATCCATTATCGCCCCACTCTTTAATTAATTGCTTTTTAATTTTTTCTTCAGAAATTCTAACAAATGGTGATAAATGTGCTAAAGAAATAGTTTGTCCGCCAAATTGCCCAGATGCAACTTGCGCAATAATTTGAGTTGCAATAGTGCAAGCTGTTCTAAAAGTTTTTGGTTTTTCAATTAATTTACCGTTGATAACTGTTCCATTTTCAAGCATATCTTTTAAATTAACTAAACAGCAGTTAAAAGATGGATTTAAATAATGTCCTAAATCATGAATATGGATAAGCCCATTATCGTGAGCTTGAGCGATATGTGGAGGTAGCATCATTCTTTTTGCTACGTCTTTTGAAACTTCTTCTGCAACTAAATCTCTTTGAGTTGAAATTAATTGCTCTTGCTTGTTTGAATTTTCCATTAAAGCTTCTTTATTATCGCCATTAATTAATCCGATAACTTTATTATCAATTGTATTTTTTTGTCTTTGATATTCTCTAACCGCTCTATAAGCTTCATAGCATTTTGCAGTTAGTGTGTCATCTGCTTCAACTAATGCTTTATAAACATAATCTTCTATTTCTTTAATAGTAACTATGGTTTTATCAGTTTCAAAATTTTCTCCAATTTCTTTTGCTAACTTTTCATTAACAATACCACTTCCATATTTCATAGCTTTTAAAATAGCTTGTTCGATTTTACTTGAATCAAACTCTACTTGTCTGCCATTTCTTTTAGTAATTTTAATAATTTCCATTTTTTTACTCCTTAGGCTTATTTTTTTATATAAATGAGTTATTTTTTAATATATCTAGTACTATATTTATGCGATACAACTATTATACAACAATATCTTGTGTTATACAATAGTTTCTTTTCAATATATTGTTTTTTAGCGTTTTACACAATTTTTTTAAAATTTTACTATATAAAACATATAATACATAAATTTAAAATAAAATAATAAAAAAATCTCACAAATTGTTTTTGAAAAATTTGTGAGATTTTATAGTTGTTTTTTTAATGAAAAATACTAATATTTTTCTATTTTTACTTCTATTTACATTTTATTGAGCTTTAATTCTATCGCTTACAATTAATATATTATCATACACTTCTTTTGGAATACTAAAGTTATTTTGCCCGCCTAATCCTTCAAAGAAATAACATCTTGCAATATATTCCCCATTAACTTCAATTAAATTTAATGTAGTGTAGTATTCAAATCCGCCATACTCCTGCGATAGATTTGCAAATGTAATTCCGCCTTTTAACTCACTTCCATACACATTTTGTGTGCCTGTGTATAATTGCCATGAATTTATATTTAAAAGATTTTTTATCTCATCTGTTTCTTCTATTGATAACGGTTTTAGATTTTCGCTTTTAACACTATACAAACTTTCGATATCTGTTACAACTAATTCATTCACTAAATTATTAACATCACTAATAAGTTTTTCATTTCCATTTAAAATACTCTCTTTCCCAAGATTTGAGAAAAACTCAGATATCTTATTAGCAGTTTCTTCATCAAGATAAACTCTATGTTCTGCATCAACAATCAAAACGTATTCCGTTTCACTAAGCTGAGTGAAAATCAAATTATGACTACTAGTGCTTGAATAAACAACTATTCCATAAATACCAAAATCATTACTCGCTTTCACAACTTCTTTTTCTTCTAAATTTAATATCTCTAATAATTCTGTTCTATTATCGCTATTTAATAAAACTTCAAAATTATTTGAAACTTTCGCTACATCTGAATTGTTAATAGCTTCAATCATCTCGCTAATAATATAATTTTCTTGTTCATCTTCGCTATTTATAGATTCATCTTCACTTATCGTTTCATCTTTTACACTTTCATCTTCTACAATAACTTCTTCCATCGAATTTTCTAAATTTTCAGATGAAGAATTTTCTAATTCTATTTCATTACCCGACGAGCAGGCTACAAATAAAAACAATGATACAAACATCATTAAAATAAAATTTAATCTTTTCATTTCTTTCTCCTTATACTAAAAAACATTTATACATATATATTATATAATAAAAAAGTGAGTAATCTGTAAAAATTACTCACTTTAATATTATAATTCATCATAAATCATAAATTTATTTTTTCCTGCTAATTTTGCAAGGTATAGAGCTTTATCCGCTTTCATGCTAATTTCATCATAGTCAATGCCTTCTTTTGGCACTAAAGCAACACCAGCACTAATTGAAACTTGCTCTAATAAAACGCCTTTAATTTCAATTTTATTAACATTTGCTAATATTCTTGATAAAATAGTTTTTGTAATAGTTAAATCTACTATATCATTTAGTAGTATAACAAATTCATCTCCACCAATTCTACCAATAATATCACCGCCACGTAAACTACTCTTTATAGCTGATGTTAATTCTTGCAAGAATACATCACCTGTTTTATGTCCGTAAGTGTCATTAATAGTCTTAAAATTATCAACATCAAGTAAAACAAATGCACAATTATCATTCACACTTGGCGCCGTGATAATTTTTGTTATTTTCTCCTCAACTGCTGAACGGCTAAATGTTCTGGTTAATGAGTCCATTTCCATATTTGTTTGAAGTGAATTTGCTAGTAAATTACTTGTTTCTAATGCTTTTAGTAATTCTTTTTTATTTTTTCTTTCAAGTTCGATAATAATTAAACTATAAATAACAAATATAATTAAAACAAAAATCGAAAAGTTAAACGCATTCGAGTTAATATCAGATTTTATAACATCTATTGTTTCATCTAAAACTATACTAATAACGCACCATTCTGTGCCTGGTATTCTTAGCATAACAGCTGTTCTTTCCTGATCACTAATTTTATATTTTAATAAAACAGGAACTGAATTTTCCATATCATCTCTTATACTCTCAACCGTATTATCATTAGTCATTTCTAAAGAGCCAATAAAAGTGTACATATCTCCGCCTTGGAATAGATTGTTATTATCACCACTTATAACAATTGCAGTGCCATCTATTTCGCAAATATGGAAGAATGCTTCCCCTCCAAATACTTGTAAATTTAAAATATCTGAGAATTCATCAATATAAAACACTCCATAAATTTCAGCTACTCTAGTTTCGCCATCAAATATAGGGGTTGCCATAATAAATAATTCTTTATTAGTGTTATTATCTACCATAGGTGATGAAGTTAGAATTAGTCCATCTTCTATTTTTCCATAAAAATCATCGATATTAATTTCTAATTTTTGGTTAGCTGCATTAACTGGCGTTTCTCCGTTAAAAGAAATATAAATATCATCAAAATTTGTTTGATTTGCAACAGTTGCTAAATTAGATAGTAAACTTTCTTTTTCATATCCGTCTACTTTAATTATATTTTCAACTAGAATTAAAGAATTTTCTGAATCCTCAACTTGGATAGCAACTTGCATTGTTAATCCTGATGCAAGTTCTTCTAGGAATGTGTCATTCATTTCAGTAACAAGGGATGAATTTTTATTTGTAAACATAATTGTCGCTATAATAGATAAAATAATGAACACAATAATTCCAGAATAAATAAATAATTTTGATTTTCTATCTGATTGCTTTGTTATTGTACTTTTTTTATTATTCTTTGTTAAATCTTCTTTTCTTGGTTTGCTTTCGCTCATTGCATGAGTTTCTTCTATTGAAACTGGTCGTGAAAAGAAAAACCCTTGTGTGTATTTAATTTGATTTGCAAGCACTTGTTTTTGCATTGCTGCTGTTTCAACGTGTTTCACCATTAATTCTGCTTGCATTTTTCTTGCTATTGTAAAAATATTTTCTGCTTGATCTCTAACTGAAACATCATTTAAATAGCTACTTGTTATTTTTAAATAATCAACTTTTAACTCATGTTCACGCAGTATTTCATAGTTATCTATTTCAAAATTATCAATAGCAAACTTCATATTTAATTTTTCAAGTTTGAATATAAATAGTCTTAATTTGCTAAAATCTGTGCAGTATGTTAAATCGCAAACTTCAAATATAATATTTTCAGGGTTTTTCATTTGCGCAAGTTTTGAAAACACTAATTTTGCAAATTCGTCTGATTCAATATCTTTTACAGATATATTAATTAAAATATTTTCATTTCTTCCATTGGCAAAATCTAAAACTTTGTTAACTAAAATTCTGCTTAAATCAAGATAAATATCATATTTTTTAGCTGTATTTAAAAAGTATTCTGGGAATAAAACTTCTCCTGATAAACTCATTAAACGCATGATAACTTCATACGCATAAAATCCGCCATTTACATTATCATAAATACCTTGAACATATGGCATTACACTTTCATTCTCAATTACTGATTTTAAAGCTGCCACTATTTCAAATTCTTCTTGCAGTGTTAGCACTTCATCTTTTTCACTAAAAATATTAAATATATTTTTATGAATGCCCTCTTTAATATTAAGCTGACTTAAAACTAACTTTTGTATTCTCTCAGGTTTTAAAGCCACAGTCATTTTATTAAACATTTTATATTTATCTATATTAACGCTAGCGTTATTTAGATAATTATATAAATTTTGAGCTATTTCAATTATTTTCGCATCATTTTTAACTTCATTTATTACAAAGAAAAATGTTTGCTTATTATATCTGTAATATTCAAAAGATATATTTGAATATTCTTTTTGCAAGAAACCTCTTGTTTTGCTTAATATATCTGAGCTTATTTCCCTTTGCTTTAAGCCAACTATTTCGTTCAAGTTTTCATCGAAAATTTCATTTGTAATAATACAAATTTTAGAATACTCATTCTTTTGAGAATTCTTAATAAAATCTAGCATACTTTTTGCAAATTCGTTATAATTTGATAAATCAACATTTATATCCTCGAAAATTAAAGCATTAACTATCGGCTTTTCATTTCCTGATATTTTACCTAGATTATTAAGCAATTCAACATTATCATTTAAATTAGCTAAAGCATGAAAATCTGCTAAATCTACTTGAATATAATTTTCTTCTTCTGCTAAAGTTATTAAACTGCAAGTTCCGTTATAATATCTTGTAATGTTATTTTTAGTGCCGATTTCACCTCTAAAAAATGCACCTGTAATTTTTGCATCTTTAAAAGGGAGTAGTTCTTGTTTTGAAAGATTTTCAAGGTAAATCCTTCTATATAAGCATGAGTGAGTAAACATATATTCAACAGATGTGTTTTGGATATCCAGCCAAACATTTTGCCATTCCTCTATGCTTTTTAGCGCACTTAAATAGCCCACTCTAAATTCTTGATTTTCATTTAAATAAGTAAAATTCGGGCTAAATTTTTCTGTTTCTTCAACATAAGCTAATATCCTACTAGCGCCGCCTTCACCTTCTAATACAAAAGGAATTCTAATTAGTATATCATTGTTAAGATTTTTCTCTTCATTTTGATATAAATTAGTTAAACCTATTTTTTCTTTCATCCAATCATTTGCATTTTGATTGTCTATTTCTTCGATATAAACACCATCTGTTTTAGTTATTGTATGTACATCAGAAACAGGCTCATGTCCTACTATTGCATTTGTGTAGGAAAGGACATATTCTTTACCAATACCAGCTAAAACAAATCCATCATCTATAACCTTTGTATCATCAAAAACATAATGAGTTAATTCACCTGTTTTTTTATTTAAATAGCCAGAAACACCACCTGAAAAAGATGTGCCTTTACATTCTCTATTCAAAAGCTGTGTTATTTGATACACTTCTTTGTTTTCTCTTCCTAGATATAAAAACACTGTTGAAGGCTCGTACTTATTAACTTCGCTTGCAATAGCAGAGCCTGTATCTCCATCTGTAATTGTGATTTCAGGCATTAGCTTTGTGAAAATTTCAGCTTTTTTAAATGAAGTAATTGATACTAGATGATAATCATCATAAATATCCCCCTCATAAAGCACTCCATCAACAGCTGTTCCTATTATATTTGCCTTTGGAAGCATCTTTCTTACTTCCTTTGCAAAATTTAACGCAAACTCTTTATCAGGGCTTGAAACATATAATCTTACTAAACAATTTTCTTTATCTTGAAAATTAATTATTTCACTATTATTATTAACTTCGGTAATGTCTTTGCATAAAATATTCAGAAATTTCATAGTTTAGATAAGCTCCTTATTATAATTTTATTTGTAAATATACTTTGAAATAAGTATATTATTATTTTAGTGTTCATTATATGATACTACATAATTGTTACATCACTGTTACAGTTTTTCATTTTATTGATAAATTTTTATCTATTGTGCTGATTTTTACATATATTTTTGTACTTAATTATTTACATATGTAATAAATATAGATAAATAATAACGTGCATCTCTTAAACACTTAATATATTTCTATAATTATAAGATAAAATTGCAAAAAATATTTTTTGAACAAATTAAATATTTTTTTTAAACATTTAATTAATTTTATTTTTTTGCTTGTTTTTCGCTTATTTTTATTAAAAAATCGTGCATTTTTTTTACTATTAGCTATTTCTAATCACTTATAAATAATTTAAACCTACTATTTTAAACAAATAAAAAAAGACATTATCAAATAATGTCTTTTTTTATTAAGCTTTTTTGACAACAGATGATTTTAATTTCATAGCGCCAAATCCATCTATTTTACATTCTATATCATGATCATCTTTACTATCATAAACCAATCTAATATTTTTAACTTTTGTTCCGATTTTTAAATCGCCTTGCGCACCTTTAACTTTTAAAGATTTAACTAAAGTTACACTATCTCCATCATTTAAAATATTTCCACTTGCATCTTTTATTATGGGATTTTCATCGTTATTTTCTTCTATCATATTTTTATCCCACTCATAATTACAATTTGGGCATATTACTAAATTTTGGTCTTCATAAGTGTAATCGCAGTTGCATTTTGGGCAGTTAGGTATATCCATTATAATTCTCCTTTTATTTTAATATTGTATATTATAACATAAATTTTAATTTTTTTATATATTTATTGCTTTTTTAATTTTTTAATGATAAAATATTAAAATCAAATACACCGCATATATATGCTATTGAAAGGAATATTATGGACACAATTATATTTATAGCAGGATCGATTTGCATTTTAATGGGATTAGTAGGATTTTTTGTAGGTTTTTCTTCTTTAAGATTTATTTCTTTATATAAAATGCAAAATTATGAAACAGTTAGTGGAGTGATAGAAGAATTTGCAGAAATTAAGCACGGTAAAAAAACTTTTCAGCATCCTGTTTTGAATTTCTTTTATGATGAAACTGAGTACCACGTTCAAAGTGGACTAACTATTCCTTCTATCAAAAAAGTTTTACCACCTAGCGGAAAGCCTTTTGAAGTTGGTGATAAGGTTGAGGTTAGAATTTATAGAAAAGATGTAAGCACGGCTATTTTAAACGCTCAATATATATTAGATAGAATTAAAGCCGAAACTAATTCTATGCTATTATTTAGTGGTATTCTTTTAATCGCTGGCATGATTTTAACTATATATTTTTAAATATTAACATAAAAAACCAAAAAGGAATGCAGTTGCATTCCTTTTATTTTTATATAAACTTTATTCTTTTAGTTTTAAACGTATATTTTTAAATTATATCTAATTCTTCTATCGGCTGAGGTTTTGCAAAATGATATCCCTGTGAAAATTGAATTTTATTTTCAACTACCTTACCTTGAATTCTTTCATTTTCAACAAATTCTGCCACAAGTTCAGAATTAATAAGTCTTGCCATATAGCAAATGGAATCTAAAATTATTCTACTTTCTTCGCTTCTAACTAATTTTTTTATTATATCACCATCAACTTTTATTATATCTGGTTTTAAAGAGATAATTGAAGTGTATGTAGCAAATCCAACTCCAAAATCATCAACTGCTATTTTACAGCCTATCTCTCTAACATCACTTAAAAACTCAAACATTTCATTGTCTGCGTTATAATTTTCAGTTTCAACAAATTCGACAATAACATTTTCTGGAGTTTTATGCTCTTTTAATCTTTGTAAAAACCAAACTCTAAAATCTCCAGATTTAATATCAGAAAGAGAGATATTAAGGCTAATTTCGCTTTTTTTACCTTCAAAATCTTTTAACGCTTTATCAATTGCCATTTTACTTAAAGTTAAATACATTTTTAAATCTTTTGAACCCTCTAAAAACATACCTGGTGGGCAAATTTTACCTTCTTTATCATAAATACGCATTAAAGCTTCATATTTTGTTATTTCACCTTCTACATTGTTATATATACCTTGATAAAAAGGCACAACTCTATCATTTGTAATAGCGTAGTTTAATAATTCAAAAAGTTCAACTTCTTTTTCTCTTTTCTCTTTTAGTCTTTCTCTTTCATCGCTTACAACTAAAAAATTGTTTTGCCCATTTTGATGTAAATAATATGCACTTTTTGCCTTATCAACTAAATCATCTCCAAAAGCAATAGCAAACCTTGACACACCGCCTAAAGAAGTTTCTTGTGATGATGATAATTCATATTGTTCAAAAGAAGTCCTCATTAAATTAAAGAAATCTTCATTACTCATATCATCATTTGCAACCGCCATAAAATTCTTATAGTTATTACTATACACATGAATTAAATGACTAATTCCCATTTGCTCATATGCTATATTCCCCATTTTAAGTATTTCAGCGCATGTTCTATTATATTGCTCTTCTCCAAAATGAGCAATCATCATATCTGCATTCATAACTTGTGTCATACATAATTTATTAAATTTTTTCTCTTTTAAATCAATTAAATACTGCTCATAACTTTTAACATTAAATCTGCGGTCCATCATTACATTTTCAGAACTCATTTTCCTAACATCTCCCACTACACTTTATCCTAGTATTGTTAATTGCTAATATCTATATATTATAGCATTTTGCGTAAATCAATGCAATGAAAAAAGTATTAATTTATTGAAAACTCTTATATAATAAAAAGTGACTATATCTGTATGACAAGTAGCTAATAGTAAATTTTAAAAACACAGTGTTAGCTAGAAAACTAAAAGAGAATTTATATCAATATACATTATTATAAAAAAAGAATGCATAGCATTCTTTTTTTTATAAATTAATTAAATATTCTTTTTTCTGTTTATCTAGTTTGTTAAGTGCATATCTAAAAGTTAGATTAGTCATATTTTGTTTATTTTCTTTTAAATAATCAAAAACTAGTTCAGCTTCTTTTTGAGAAAGCACTTTTAATAGCCAGCCACACCCTTTTTGAACTAGATAATGTTCATCATTTAATAAGCTATTTGATATTTTAAATAAATCAAATTTTTTATATTCATTTTTTCTAATTGATAATATAAATATAACAGCCGCTGCACGACGAACCCAAAAATCTTCGCTTTTAGTCCATTTATAAACTTCTTTATAAAACTCAGGATATTTAATTATAAACTCAGCAAAAGCGTGAGTGCAAAAATCATCGCAATCATCCCACCCTTTAACATAATTAAATAGCCAGTCTTGAAATATAACAAATGTGTTTTCATTATACCTATCTTTTATTCTAAAAGCAAAATCATATGCCATTATTCCTAAATCTTTATCTTTTTCTTCTAATAAGGCAGTACAAACTTTAAAAATAGTATCACCATCTAATTTTTTAATTTTTTGATACATTTTCGCCGTGATTTTCCTTGTATCATTTCTATATTTATATTTAGACAGTTCTTCTTTTGCTTCATTTATAAAAATATCAATTTCTTTTTTATTCATAGCTATTTTCTAATTTTGAAAATTCATCCATAACATAATCGTAAGTTTCCCCTGTTATTTCAGGCATTGTTGTCCTATCGTCTACGCTAAATCCTGCTGCTGCAAATCCATCTTGAACAGCTTTTTTCATTTCCGCTAAAACTTCAGGGCTGCCATTTGCAAAAGTTGTTGCCATTTTCATAATTCTTTGTGCAACTGCTTCAACTGAATAAGAGCCGCCTTCTGAAATGTTTTCTAAAGCTCCTTCTTTAGTTGTGGCTGGTGGTGGTAGCGCATCATCTAAACTGCCAAAAATATCAGTTAATAAACTAGCTGATGTTTCGCTTAATTCTATTCCATAGTGATTAATTGTATTTTCACCTGCTTGAATTTCTAAGTTTTGCTGTACCATTTTACTTATAAATTCTTCTTGAGCTTTACTTTTTTCTTCATTTAAAGCTTCTAATTGCTCAGCATCAAGTTTTTTTGGCGGTGCATATGTTAAAACTTCGCTCGTTTCTATTTGTTTTTCAAATCTATCAACACTACTAGATGATTTTATATTTTGTTTTTCTACTTGTTCATTTTTAGTAGCAGCATCAAAATTTGCTTTTACCCCTTGTTGGTTTTTAATGTTTTGTATATTAGAAATCATTTTTATTGCCCTCCTTGAATTTAAACAGCATCTTATACATTATATATCGACCAAATAATTAAAAACTAAACTTAATCTTCACTATCTTTATATTTTCTTTTTTCAGCTAAGTACAAAATCATAGAAACAACCATTAAAATAAGACAGCCAAACGCAATAGCATATTGACCATAAATACTAGATAAATAAGCTCCAAAAGCCGCACCTACTGGAAAAGATATAACAGCAAAGAAATATTTAAATGTTATAAAAAAACTATGCGCATCTTTTTGAACAATACAATCTCCTATATGATGGCCTAGAGTTCTAATATTTCCACTTGCAATAGTTGTATTATGCCCTGCACCTTCAAAAGTTCTAAATGTGCTTAATTGGTATCCTGTTGTTATTGCTAGAAAAAAGCAAACAAGACTATTATTTACACTAAGTGGAATAAATATAGCAATAAATAAAGCTACAAACTCAACAGCAATAGATAATTGATACTGAAAAAAATCGCTTTTCTTTTGTACATGATGTTTAATAATTTGAGCAATAGTACACCCTATTAAGCAACCAATAACAGGCATTACAGCAGCCCATAAATCTATTAAATTATTTTGATAAACAGCTATTCCCATTCTAGCTAAATTGCCTGTGTGCATAGAAACAAATAATCCGCCCCTAACAAAAAAGCTATACGCATTAATAAAACCACCTAAAAATGTGATTAAAAATATAAACCTAAATGATTGCTCAACTCTTACTTTTTTTCTTCTCATATTATACCTTATTTCAATAAAAATTATATTTTGTACACTAAAATTTTAGCTTATTTAAAATAAAAAGTCAATTAAGCAGATATAATACGGAGTAATATTATAATCACATTTAATTGACTTAATTTTAATTTAATTTATTTTGAAAAAGATAAAGCTAATAAGTTTTCACAGTTTTTAAAAAATCTAAAATAACCTCTTTCATTTCAGTTATAGCTATTCTATTTTTCATTGCTTCTATTAGTGTCATTATATTTCTCCTTATATATAAAAATCTTATTTTTAACTAAGCCATAAGCATTGGTTAGTTTGTAATAAGAAATATGTCATAGTATATGTTTTATGTCAACATATCATTGTCTATAATTAAAAAATGTTGCAATAAATATTGCAACATTTTTAATAATATTATTTTAAATCTTGTAGTAATGCAGCTTTAATAATTTCAACAGCACCTTTAATTCCAACCTTTGAAGTATCAATACATAAATTATAATTATTTAGATTACTCCATTTTTGATCTGTTGTAAATTCATAATAGCTTGCTCTTTTTTTATCAACTTTTAAAATTTCTTTTTGCATTTCTTTTTTAGATTTTATTCTATCTTCTGGTACTTTATCATAACATCTCTCTATTCTAAAATCCATATCAGAAGCATAAATAAAAACTTTCAAAGGTTTTTCTTCTTTTAAAATATAATCAGCACTTCTACCTATTATAACCGCATTTCCTTTTTGCGCAATTTCTTTTAAAATAGTATTTTGAGTTGTATGTAATTCTATATTCATTGTGTCTATTGGTTGAGTGTATGCCATAAAACTTTTACCAACTAAATATGGGAGCGTTTGATTTGTGTATTGCTCACTTTGATTTTCAACATAATTAATATCAAGACCGCTTTCCTTTGAAATCATTTTAATTAATTCTTTATCATAATAATTATACGAAAGTTCTTCTGCTAATCTTCTTCCTACTTCACGACCGCCACTGCCAAATTGTCTGCCTATTGTTATTACTCTATTCATTTACAGCACCTCTTACTCATTTATATTTTAAGATTATATAATTATATTCCAAAATCTATATTTATATTATATCAAATTTAAATATAAAAATAAATAGCAAAGTAAAAAAAATATTGACAAATTTATTTTCATCTTGTATTATATACCTATACCCCCTATGGGTATGCAATACAAAAAAGGTTTAGGTAATTTTTATGAAACAATGTATGGACGTTGAAGCTATAAACAAAAGGCTAAAAAGAATTGAAGGTCAAGTTAGAGGAATTCAAAAAATGGTTGATGAAAATAAACCTTGCGAAGATATCTTAATTCAAATAGGCGCTGTTAAATCTGCTTTACACAAAACTGGACATATAATTCTTGAAGGACATATGCATCACTGCGTATTAGATGGAATTACTAGTGGTAAAGAAGAAGAAACAATAGATAATTTAATTTCGGCACTTAATCAATTTTCAAAAATAATATAAAAGAAAGGTTTAAGTTTGAAAACATATCTTCAAACTATGAGTTTTATATTTTTAATTATACATAATAAAAAACTCAAATAAAAACGGTTACAAATATGTTTAAAAAAATCGATAAATTTTTAAATTCTGTTCCAATGCTTTGGGTATCTGGAATTTGTCTTCTAATTAGTTTTATAGGAGAATATATTATCCCTTTAACAACTTCTGGCACTGAAAACACTTTTATGGTGAATTTTGCTTGGGCATCAATATTAATTTCCGGGCTTCCTTTAGCCTATCTTGCAATTGATAGAGTTGTAACACAAAAGTTTATTAGCTCTGCTTTACTTATAACTATTGCTATGGTAGCCGCTATTTATATAGGAGATATCTTTGCAGCTGGCGAAGTTGCTTTTATTATGGCTATCGGTGCGTGGCTTGAGGAAAGAACAGTTGAAAAAGCAAAAAAAGGCATTGAAAAGCTATTAAATTTAGTTCCATCCACAGGTAGGGTAATCACTACTTCTCATGATAAAAAAACAATAGAAACAATTGTTGATGCTAAAGAAATTTCTGTTAATGATATTATTAGAGTTTTGCCAGGCGAAAGTTTTCCTGCTGATGGAATTATAATCGAAGGAAACACAACTGTTGACCAAAGTATTATAACTGGCGAAAGTTTACCTGTTGATAAAAATATTGATGATGACGTTTTTACTGGCACTATAAACCGCTTTGGCTCTGTTGATATAAAAGTTACTAAATCATTTGCGAACTCTTCACTTCAAAAAATGATTAGATTAGTTGAAGAGGCTGAAAACAATAAAGCTCCAATGCAAAAAATCGTTGATAAATGGGCAGCTTTACTAGTACCTATTGCCTGTTTAATTGCTATCGTTACTTATTTAGTTATAGCGTTTATATTTAACCAGCCAGACGATGCGCTTATTCGTGCAGTAACTGTTTTAGTTGTATTTTGCCCTTGTGCTTTAGCACTAGCTACTCCAACATCGATTATGGCAGCTATCGGACAAGCTACTAAAAAAGGTGTCTTAATTAAATCAGGTGAAGCTTTAGAAAGAATGGGAACTGTTTCTACTGTTGCATTTGATAAAACTGGCACTATCACTCACGGAAAATTATCTGTTAGTGATATTGCCACATATGATTTTGATGAAAATGAATTAATTTCTTTAACTGCTGCTGTTGAAAGCCGTTCAGAGCATCCAATAGGTAAAGCTGTTGTGAATTATTCAAAAGAAAAAAATATTCAGATTTTTGATATAAAAGATTTTAATATGAGCGTTGGTAAAGGTGTTAGCGCTAGTATTAATAATGAATTTATCTATTGCGGAAATGAAAAACTAATAGAAGATAACGCAAAATTATCTATTTCTAAAGAAGTGAGTTTAGTAATTAATAAATTACGCGAAGAAGGAAAAGCAGTTATTATTGTTTCAAACAGTAAAAAAGTAATTGGTGTTTTAGGTCTTTCAGATACAATAAAAGATTCTTCTGCTTCCGCTATCGCTTCCCTTAAAAATTCTGGAATTGATAACACTGTCCTTTTAACAGGCGATAATGAAAAAAGCGCTAATTTTATAGCTAATAAGGTTGGGATAACAGATGTTTACTCATCCCTACTTCCTGAAGATAAAGTTTCGGCTGTTAAAAAAATAATGAATACATCTAATGGCGTGTGTATGGTTGGCGATGGTGTGAACGATGCCCCTGCTTTAAAAACTGCAACTGTTGGGATAGCAATGGGAACAATGGGTAGTGATATAGCTATTGATGCTGCTGATATTGCAATTATGGGCGATGATATAACTAAAATCTCCTATATTAAAAAGCTATCAAATGCAACAATATTCTCTATTAAATTTAATATTACAATGTCTATGCTTATAAATTTTGTTGCTATCGGGTTTTCCGTTTTTGGATTATTAACCCCTGCAACAGGTGCTCTAGTTCATAACGCTGGCTCTGTTTTAGTTGTTTTAAATGCCGCTAGATTATATGATAAAAAAATAGATTAATATTTATTTATACATAAAAAAGACTTCACTTATA
>CAYJGG010000036.1:0-19583 GCA_964369915.1 uncultured Oscillospiraceae bacterium
GATGCTTTAAAAACAGCAGTTGCTCAAATATAATCAATAAAGAATCCGAGAATATTCTCGGATTCTTTTATGTAAAATAATGCTTAATTCATTTTTTATCACTCATTTTTTGTGAAATAAATTAATAAAAATCTAAACTATCAACTATTAAAGTATACATCAATTATCCTAGTATATAATAGTTTTTTTTAGTTTATACAGTTCTAAAAATTCTTTTATATATCTTGGTTTAGGCGTTATGATGTTAATATTTGCAGATGGATTATACCTTATATATTCTTCTAGCATTTCTTTTAGATTATTAGCCGATTTTAGATAATCATCAATGATGAATTCATCATTGATGCCCATTCTTGATAGTAGTATAGCAGAAACTACACCTGTTCTATCTTTTCCAGCATTGCAAAAATACAATACATTAGTTTTGGAATTTTCGATTAAATCAATTATTTTAAGCATCTTTTCATCCACCATATTTATATATGATTGAGATACTAAATCTTCACTAGTAGGTACATCGTTTCCGTGTGTTACAGGTAAATGGTGATAATTAAAACTAGATAGATTAGCAAGGGAGCAAGGTTTTTCTTGAGTTTCTTTTTTTGTACGCAAATCAATAATCGTGTAAAAATTATTCTCTAAAAGCCAGTTAATTTCATATTCGCTTAAATGATGGGGAACATCACTACGAATATAGTTTGATATATTGTCGGATAGATAACGTGTGTTCTTTGTGCTACTAAATAAACTTGCCATAGATTTTACTCCTCCTGTTAAAAATAATCTTTCTAAAATTATATAACAATAGAAATATATATGCAAGTGAATACTCACTCACTAAATTGCTTTGTTTTTCATATAATAATTTAATTAATATTATGAAAGGTAATCAAAAACATGATATATCATTTACTAAATATTTTTTATGCGGCTTTTTTTACTCTAGGAGTTTACTTTGCATTTGAAATGATTTTAAAAGGATTTCAAAAGCAAAATATTCCAAAATCGATAACTATTATTTTAGAAGAAAGTGAAAAAGAAACAAATAGAAATATAAGATTTTTAAAAAATAATTTAGTAAATCATAATATTATTTTGATTTCTGAAAAGGAAAGTGATGAAAATAAAGATATAAAAATTATAAAAAAAGAAAATTTACACAAATTTATCTTAAATGAATTATTTACAAATACCTAGAATTAGCTTATAATAATAAGGATATAGATAGTTTTAATTCTATTTATATCCTAATTTATTTATAAAGTGAGATAATTTTGCAAGAAGTAATAAAGCTAGAGGGCGATATAGCACACATAACCTTTAGAAGCAGTGAAACTGGTTTTACAGTTTTAGAGCTTTTATCAGGAGATGAATATATAACAGTTGTAGGCGAGATGGCAGAGGTAGGTGCTGGGCAAAAACTTGTTGTTTTTGGCAGTTACACTAGTCACTCATCATTTGGTGTACAATTTAAAATTCAAAGCTATGAAGTTGTTTTTCCTTCTAGTGTTAATGCAATTCTAACATATCTTTCTAGTGGAATTATTAAAGGAATAGGACCAGTTACAGCAAAAAGAATAGTGGATGCTTTTTTGGAAGACACATTTATAGTTTTGGATTCACAGCCAGAAAAACTTGCAAATATTAAAGGATTGACCTATAAAAAAGCCCTTGAAATCCAAAGTGAATTTAAAAGGATTTACGGAGTTCAAGATGCAATAAGAGAATTTGCAAATTTTAATATAGAAACTTCGCAAGCGATTAATTTATACACTTACTACGGCGCAAATGTTGTAGAAAAATTAAAAGAAAATCCATATATTTTATGCTTTGCACCTTGTTTTTATCCGTTTGAAAAAGCAGAAGAAGTTGCAAATAGCTTAATGCTTGAATACGATGCAAAAGAAAGAATTGAAGGGGCAGTTTTGTATGTTTTAAATCATAATATACAAAAAGGTCACACCTGCGTGCCAAGAAAAAAATTAATAGAAACAGTTGAAAGTTTTATATCAGTTGAAAAAGAAAAAATTCAAAATGCAATTGAAAGTATGATAGCTGATAATAAAATTTTAAATGAAGATATTAATAGCGAAGAATTTATTTTTATTCCAGAATTATACACAGCTGAAATGATTAGTGCTCAAAAGGTTTGTGATTTATTATACAGAAAAGTGAAAGAGTATGAAAATTTTGAAGAAAAAATAAAAGATATTCAATTTTTATATGATATTGAATATGCTCCTTTGCAAATTAAAGCAATAAAAACTGTTTTAGAGAATAATGTGTGCGTTATAACAGGTGGTCCAGGTACTGGTAAAACTACTTTAGTTAAAGGTATAATTAGTTTGTTTGAATCAAGGGCGGATAGAGTGTTTTTATGTGCCCCAACCGGACGAGCTGCAAAACGACTAAGCGAATTATCAAAAAAAGAAGCAAAAACTATTCATAGGCTTTTAGGCTGCGAAAAAAGTGGTAAAGATGGAGTTAAGTTTTCTAAAAATATGGAAAACCCTTTAGAATGTGAAGTTTTAATTGTTGATGAATTTTCAATGGTGGACACTGTTTTATTTAGCCATTTAATAACTTCAGTTAAAGAAAACACTAGAGTTATTTTAGTGGGAGATTATAATCAGCTACCGGCTGTTGGAGCAGGCAATGTTTTAAAAGATTTAATTCAAAGTGGAATAGTGCCAAAAGTTGAGTTGACTGAGATATTTCGCCAAGCTAGAGAAAGCGACATTATAGTTAATGCTCATGCTATAAATAGTGGCGAAATTCCAAAAACAACTAAAAAGCAATCGGATTACTATTTTATAAATTCAAATGATGTAGATGCACAAAATTTAATTAGCGATTTAATAACAAAAAGACTTCCAAAGGCTTATGGTTTTGATGTGAATGAAGATATACAGATTTTATCTCCTTCAAGAAAAAAACGTGGTGGCACTCAAAATTTAAATGCTGTTTTGCAAGAGGTGATAAATCCAGAAAATAATGCAAAGAAGCAGCTTAAAATTAATGGAGTGACATATCGTGTTGGCGATAAAGTTATGCAAACTAAAAATAATTATGATATCCAGTATACAAAAGATAATGGCGAAACGGAAGCAGGGATTTTTAATGGGGATATTGGATACATAATATCTATTGATAAATTTGCAAGAACATTAAAAATTAGAGTTGAAGATAAGGTTTATGATTATTCAAGTGAAGAAATAATGCAACTTGAACATGCATGGGTTATAACTGTTCATAAAAGCCAAGGTTGCGAGTTTCGTGCAGTAATTTTGAGTATTCCAGACACTGTAAAAGAACTGCAGTATAGAAATTTATTATATACAGCTTTTACAAGAGCAAAAGAACTTTTAGTGGTAGTTGGTAGACCAGAAATTTTATCAAGTATGGTTAAAAATAATAAAACACAACTTAGATATTCAGCTATAAAACATTTTATGATGGAGTATTATTATGTTGCTTAAATTTTTAAAAAATATAATAGCGCCAAAAAGGTGCCCAGCTTGCAAAACTTTCATTAAGAATGATGAATGTGTTTGCGGTAGTTGTAGTGAAATAATAAAAAATCAAGAAATAAAAAATTTGGATAAAAAAATAGAGTTTTGCGACGGGGTATATTCATCGTATTATTATAATGATAATATTAGAGATATGGTGCTTTTTGCAAAATATAAAACACCAGAATATTTTTTAGATTACTTTATAAAAGAGATAAGTTTGCACATAATAGAAATTGTAAAAGAAAATAATATTGATTTTATAACTTCCTCACCATACCACGTATCAAAACTTTATAAATACGAATATGATTTACCACAAGAAATTGTGAATAGGCTAAATAAAGAATTAAATTTGCCTGTGATAAACACAATTGAAAAAACAAAACAGACTCAAAAACAACAAGATTTAACCGATGAAGAAAGAAAAATAAATTTAATAAATGTCTTTTCGGTTACAAAAGATATTAACGGTAGAAATATACTGATAATTGATGATATAATAACAACAGGAAACACAATATCTCAGCTTTCTTTAACTTTAAAAGAAGCTGGGGCAAGTAAAGTTATGGCGTATAGCTTTGCAATTAGAAAGGAATAAAAAATGGCAAATAGTGATATAGGAATAGATTTAGGAACTACGAAGATAATGATATATATTGATGGAGAAATAGTTTTAAACGAGCCAAGCGTTGTGGCTTATGATTCAAAGACAGGCTCTCCAATAGCTTTTGGGAATGAAGCTTTCTCAATGGTTGGAAGAACAAATAATAAAATATCAATAGAATATCCATTGATAGATGGAGTTATTTCAAATTACACACTAACAAAAGAAATGGTGCGCCATTTTATTTTAAAAACGTATAAATCAAAACTTGTAAAACCAAGAGTTTGTATTTGTATTCCATCAGCGGTAACAGGCATTGAAGAAAATGCTGTTATAGACGCTGCTATGAGCGCAGGAGCAAGACAGGTGTTTTTAATTGAAGAACCAATTGCAGCGGCAATAGGAATGGGAATTGAAGTATTAAAAGCTAAAGGAAATATGATTGTTGATATCGGTGGCGGTACTACTGATATTGCTGTTGTTTCTTTAGGTGGTATAGTGTGCTCAAAATCAATTAAAGTAGCTGGTAACACTTTTGATAAAGAAATTATTAAAACTCTAAAATCAAAATACAGCTTTTTAATAGGGCAAAAAACTGCAACTTTATTAAAACATGAAACAGCAAATTGTATAGATGATGGAGAGGTAGAAACTTTTGAAATAAAAGGGATAGATTTAGTAAAAAGACTTCCAAAAAGGTTAGAACTTAACACAACTCAAGTTTATCCAATAATTCTTCCAATTATTGAAGATATTTTAGCAGCAGTTAAACAAGTTTTAGAAATTACACCTCCTGAGCTTTCAGGCGATATCTATGATAATGGCATTATATTAACTGGTGCAGGGGCAAAAATTAAGAATTTAGATAAGTATTTATCAGATAATTTAGGCATAAAAGTTGTGCTAGCTGAAAACAGCGAAAACTGTGTAGCATTAGGCACAGGTAGATCTTTTGAATTTGAAGGCGAACTTGAATCTGGGTTTAGAAATGTTACTCCAGGATTATATAATAAATAATAACAAAATAGCAGTTAAAACTGCTATTTTTTTTTGTGATTAAAACACTATTTTTATTTTATCAAATATGATATAATAAATAAGTATGTATAAAAAAGAGTTAACGAGGGAAATAATGGACAAATTTATTAAGCTAAGAAAAGAATATATTACTCAGCAATTTTCGCATTTAAATGATATGCAAAGAGAGGCTGTTTTTAAAATTAAAGGCTCAGTTTTAATTTTAGCAGGTGCTGGAAGTGGTAAAACTAGCGTTTTAATAAACCGTATTTCAAATATGGTGCGATTCGGAGATAGCTATAATTCTACGTTTTTTCCAAACGACTGCCCACAGGCTGTTTTAGATAGTTTAGAAAAAGCAGTTGAAAATAAAACAAAATTATCTTTTTCTCAAGAAGAAATGATTTCAGCTTATAGAATTCGTCCTTATAATATTTTAGCTATAACTTTTACAAATAAAGCGGCATCAGAACTAAAAACTAGACTAGAATCCTCACTAGGCGAATATTCATACGATGTTATGGCTAGCACATTTCACTCGCTATGCGTTAGAATTTTAAGAAGATATGCCGAAACTATTGGATACGCAAAGTCTTTTACTATTTATGATTCAGACGATCAAAAAAGAATAGTTAGAGAAATAATGAAAGATTTAAATATCGATGATAAATTTATTCAAATAAAAACTGTTATTGGAAGAATGTCAGGATATAAAGATAAACTAATTTCTCCAAATAAGGCAGAAGAATATGCAAATAACATTCATGAAAGATTGATTGTTTCTTGCTATAATGAATATCAAAAAAGACTAAAAGCTGCAAATGCCTTTGATTTTGATGATTTAATTTATAAAACAGTTGAACTATTCAAAATAAATGAAGAAGCATTATTATATTATCAAAACAGATATAAATATATAATGGTGGACGAATATCAAGATACATCAACAGCACAATTTGAGTTAGTACGTCTTTTAAGTATGGGGCATAATAATATCTGTGTTGTGGGCGATGATGATCAAAGTATTTATCGCTTTAGAGGGGCAACTATTGAAAATATCTTAAATTTTGAAGATGAATTTAATGATACATTCACTATAAAACTTGAAGAAAACTATCGCTCAACTAAAAATATACTAAATGCCGCAAACTCTGTTATTGGCAATAATAGAGGTAGAAAAGGCAAAACGCTATGGACTCAAAAAGAAGAAGGCGAAAAGGTTTTAGTTTATAATTTTGCTAAAGAGTTTGATGAAAGCCATAATGTTGCAAGTCAAATTATAGAAAACGTTAGTAACGGCGCAAAACTATCAGACCACGCTGTTTTATACAGAATGAATATGCAATCAGCTGGAATAGAGGGAGCTTTAGCTAGAAACGGGCTAACTTATAAAGTTATAGGTGGACAAAGATTCTATGACAGGGCAGAAATCAAAGATTTAACGGCTTATTTAAATATATTAGCAAATCCTAGCGATGATTTAAGATTAAAAAGAATTATAAATATGCCAGCTAGAAAAATTGGCCCTACAACTATTGAGAGAATACAAAGTATAGCTAATGAAAAAGGCGTTTCGATGATTGAAGTGCTTTATAATATGTATGATTATCCGGCTTTATCAAAAGCGTTGAATGCTTTAAATAACTTTTTAATGATTTATAAACAGTTATTAGAATTATATAATACAAGACCACTACAAGACCTACTTCCTAATTTAATAAAAATAACAGGATATGAAGATATGCTAATTAATATGGGAGAAGACGGAAAAACAAAACTTGAAAACGTTGGTCAGCTAGTTTCAAATATAACAGCTTATGCAGAGCAAAACGGCGAAAATGCAACACTTGCTTCGTTTTTAGAAGAAGTTAGCTTAGTTAGTGATTTAGATAAATTGGATAGAAATGCTGATGCAGTAACTTTAATGACAATACATTCTTCAAAAGGCTTAGAATTCCCATATGTGTTTTTAGTAGGTGCAGAAGAAGGCATATTCCCAGGCGAGCAATCAAAATATAATAATGATGATTTAGAAGAAGAAAGAAGGCTGTGTTATGTTGCCTTAACTCGTGCTGAAAAAGAGATTTATATTTCTCATTGCAATGAAAGAATGATTTTTGGACAAACTAAAAGACCACTTCGCTCAATGTTTATAGAAGAAATAGATAAAGATGTGTGCGAAGAAATTGATAGAAATCCAAATAGAACACAGGTTAATATCGGCTCTAAATCAAGTTTTCAAACTGCTAAAAAAGAATACAATAACACTTCTAGTATAAAAGGTGTAAATGAAAAGCCGCCAGTTAAAATAATAAAAGATTTTGATATTGGGGATAAGGTTTTACATAAGGCTTTTGGCGAAGGTGTGATTTTAAAAATGACACCACTTGCAAATGATTGTATGCTAGAAATTGATTTTAGTATAGCAGGAAAAAAACGAGTTATGGTTAATTACACACCTATAACAAAATTATAAATTAAAATTTAAAATGATGAAATAATATAGTTTGAAAATAAATTTTCAAACTTTGAGTTTTGTGCTTTTAGCTATAAGTGTTTAGCAAAAGTTTTCACATATAAATTATATGGAGTAAATTACATAAAACTCTAAAGAAAGGAACAGGTATAAAGATGAAAGTTCAATTATTAACACATACACCAAATCCAGATAAAGTAGTTGCAGCGGCGGCAAAATTATGCTATTCAAACGCTTCAATAGATTCTTTATTAGAAGGATTAACCCAAGAAAAAACAAAGGCATTTTTAGAAATGCTTTCAGGCCTTGGGCATTCTAGCCCAACAGAACACGCAAGTTTTACTTTTGCTATTGAAGGAGTTTCAAGAACACTTTTAGCACAAATAACAAGGCATAGAATAGCTTCTTATTCTGTTCAAAGTCAAAGATATGTTAATTTAAAAGAATTTGAATTCGTAACTCCTCCAGAAGTTGAAAATGATGAAGTGGCTTTAAAAGAGTTTAATAAATCAATGGAAATGGCAGGCGAAAACTATTTAAAAGTTACTGCTTTATTAAAAGAAACTCACCTTAATAGACTGCTCGCCGAAGGAATGGAAGAAAAAGCAGCAAAAAGAGCTGCTGAAAAATTAGCCTTAGAAGATGCAAGATTTATTCTGCCAAACTCATGTACTACAAAAATGATTGTAACGATGAACGTTAGAAGTTTAAATAATTTTTTTGATCATCGCTGCTGCAATAGAGCACAATGGGAAATTAAAGAATTAGCAGATAGAATGCTAGAACTTGTATATGAAGTTTCACCAGCTTTATTTAATTCATCAGGTGCTCCTTGTTCATACGGCCCATGTCCAGAAGGAAAAATGAGCTGTGGTAAAATGAAAGAAGTTAGAGAAAAATATAAAAAAATGAAAAAGCAGGATTAATTTATGGGAAAATTAATAGTTATAGAAGGGCTAGATGGCTCTGGAAAAGCAACTCAATCAAAGCTATTAGCAGAAAACTTAAAAAAACTTGGAAAAAATGTTTTAAATATAACATTTCCAAATTATGAAAGTGATTCTTCAGCTTTAGTTAAAATGTATTTAGCTGGGGATTTTGGAAAAAAACCAGAAGATGTAAATGCTTATGCGGCATCTTCTTTTTATGCTGTTGATAGGTTTGCAAGTTTTAAAACTCATTGGGAAAAATATTATAAAGATGATTATGTAATTATTGCAGATAGATACACAACTTCTAATGCAGTTCATCAATGTTCAAAATTAGAAGAAGGTGAATGGAAATATTTTCTTCATTGGCTGTATGATTTAGAGTATGATAAAATTGGAATTCCAAAACCAGATGCAGTTATTTATCTTGATATGACTCCTGAAGTTTCTCAAAAATTAATAATGAAGAGATATAAAGGCGATGAAAATAAAAAGGATATACACGAAAGCGATAAAGATTATTTGAATAAATCAAGAAAAGCAGCTTATTTTTGCTTAAATGAAAGTTTATGGCATAAAATAGAATGCGATGATAAAAGTGAAGCTTTTAGCATAGAGGATATTTCAAATAAGGTTTTAAGTAAAGTTATGGAGGTTTTATGTTAGAATTTCAGCCATTGAAATTAGAAGATTATAAAAGAGTAGATAAAATATTAAAAGACGATAGCATTGAAAACGCAGACCACTGTTTTGCACCAATGTATGTATGGTCTTATATTTATCCTGTGGAAGTCTGTATTTATAAAAATACATTATTTATGCGAACACACGATGAAAAGGCCAATGAAGATTGGTATTTAGCGCCTTGTGGTGAATTATGTTTTGGTGATTCATTAAAATTAATTATTGAAGATAATAAAAAAAGAAATTGTGATTTTATTGTTTATAGTTTATCAGATGAGCAAGAAGCAATAATTAAAGGAAAGTATAGTCAGGATTTTAATATTGAATATAATAGAGATAATGCAGATTATATTTATTTAACAGAAGATTTAATTAATTTAGAAGGAAAAAAATATCAAAAGAAAAGAAATCATATCTCAAGATTTAAAAGAGATAATCCAAACTATGAATTCGTTTTAATTAATAAAGAAAATGCTCACGAAGCTGAAATATTTGAAGATGAATGGTTTGAGAGAAATAGAGCTGAATATTCAGACGATTTAGCAGGCGAAAGAGAAGCTATTGACGTTGTTTTAGAAAATTTTGAAGAGCTTGAATTAATAGGCGGAATGATAAAAGTTGATGGTGAAATAGTGGCTATTACTGTTGCGAGCGCTATTAATGATGATATGGTTGATATTATTATTGAAAAAGCAGTTCACGAAATTAATGGAGCTTATGCAATTATCAATCAGGAATTTGCAAAAAATTGTTTATCAAAATTTAAGTATATAAATAGAGAAGACGATTTAGGCGAAGAAGGGTTAAGAAAAGCAAAATTATCTTATTTTCCTGTTGAAATTAGAGAAAAAATTAATATTAGATATATAAAAAAATAGCAGAAAGGATTAAGATATTAAATATGATTTTAACTACTGCAAAAAAAGAAGACATTAGCATTTTAAAATCACTTTGGAATGAAGTGTTTGATGATGGAACAAAAGGATATTGCGATTTTGCGTTTTCTTTATGTGATATAGAAAATATTTATATAGCAAAAGAAAATGAAGATATAGTTTCTATGCTTATGGCAATAGATGTTTTTATAGATAATGAAAAAGGATATTATTTATATAGCGCATTAACAAAAAAAGAATATCGCTCAAAGGGATATATGAAAAATCTTATAGAATACAGCTATAAAGATAGATTAGAAAAAGGCGATAAATTTTGTATAACACAGCCGGCAAATGAAAGTTTATTTAGCTATTATGAAAAAATAGGATTTAACACAAAAACTTATTTAAGAGAGTTTGAAATTAACATTAAAAAAAATCTATGGGCAACAGCCGAATTTGATATTTTAACTTCTTCAAGAATGAAAAATATGAGAAAAGAAAAATGTGAAATGGTGTATGCCGATTTTTCAAGTAAAGGGTATGAGAAATTTGCAGAATATATTTATTCTTTTGGTGGCTCGTCTGCTGAAAACAAAAATGGATACTGCATTTTTTATGTAGATAATAACACATTAATTATAAGAGAATTATTTTCAAAAAGAACAATTCATGCTATGGAATTATTAGAAGCGATAAGAGAAAGAACAGGCATTGAAAAAGCAAGAATTAGTTTGAATGAATATTCAGATTTATTTTTAGGTGAAGGTGTAAAAAAAGCACATTGTGTTATTAAAGGATTAGAAAAACAAGTATATGCAAATTTAATGTTTGATTAAATGAAAGGAAGTGAAGATAGATGAAAAAAATTATTACAATGCTATTAGGTGTAATTGTAGTTGCATTAGTTGCAGTTGGAGTTTTTGCAATGGGAGAAATCAATGGCAAAAGTGAAGGTGAAGAAGTAATAGTTAGCGTTCCTATGGGAAGTGGCGCTAGTGCAATAGCTGATATTTTAGAAGAAAACAATGTTATTGGAAATGCATTAGTTTTTAAAATTTACACAAGAATTAATCCAGTTGAAGGGCTTCAATACGGAGATTTTACTCTAAGAGAAGATATGGGATATAAAGAAGTTATAACAAGCCTTCAAAATATAGCCTCAGTTAAAGAAACAATTAGCGTAACATTCCCTGAAGGATTTACTTTAGTTCAAATGGCGAATAGATTAGAAGAAAATGGACTATGCACAGCCGAAGAATTTATAGAAACTGCTAACACAGGAGATTTCTCGCAATTTGAATTTTGGACTGCAATAAATGATAATCCAAATAAATTTATGAAAGCAGAAGGCTACTTATTTCCATCTACTTATGAATTCTACACAGATGAAACAGTTTATAATATAGTTGCAAAATTATTCGGCGAATTTGATAGTAGAATCACTGATGAGATGTATTTTCAAATGGACGCTATTGGAATGAGCTTAGATGAAGTTATCACTTTAGCTTCATTTGTTCAAGAAGAAGCAGGACATGTTAAAGATCAGCCTTATGTAGCGGCTGTTTTAAGAAATAGAATGACTCCAAATAACGTGGTTATGAGATTAGAGTGTAATGTTTGTAGTTATATAGACGAGCCTGGAAACTATGTTTATGATTATATTGTGCCGTATTATGGCGGTGTAAGTAGTGTTCCAAGTGGGATGATGGATGCATACGACACTTATAAAATAGAAGGCCTGCCACCAAGCCCTATTTCAAATCCAGGTATTGATGCGATAATGAATACCCTATGGCCGGCAGAAGATTTTGAAGAATATTATTTCTTCTTAACAGATTTAACAGGAAAATATTACTACTCTAAGACAGCTACAGAACATAGTATAAATTGGGATATAGCTCTTAGTGTGAATGCAGGATTAAAAAATGATTAATACAAAACCAGAAATATTATCACCAGCAGGTGATATAGAAAGATTAGAATATGCCTTTAATTATGGCGCAGACGCTGTTTATCTTGGAGCTGAAGAATTTGGGATGAGAGCATCTTCAAAAAATTTCTCTTTAGAAGATTTAAAAAAAGCAGTTGAAATGGCAAATGATTTTGGAAAAAGAATTTATTTAACTTTAAATACAGTTCCAACAAATGAAGATGTAAAAAAAATGCCTTCGTTTATAAAAAAAGTTACCGATATTGGTATACACGCTGTTATCGTAGCTGATTTAGGCGTTTTATCAATGGTTAAAGAGATTGCCCCTGATTTAGAAGTGCATTTCTCAACTCAAGTTGGAATTGTGAATTATACAGCAGCTAATATGGCGTATAAATTAGGTGCAAAAAGGGTTGTTTTAGCAAGAGAGTTATCTTTTGAAGATATTATCACTATAAGAGAAAATACCCCAGAAGATTTAGATATTGAGTGCTTTGTGCACGGAGCAATGTGTATGTCTTTTTCGGGAAGATGCTTATTATCTCATTATTTAACAGGCAGAGATGCCAATAAAGGCGAATGTGCACAGCCTTGCAGGTGGGAATGGACTTTAAGTGAAAAGAAAAGACCGAATAAGTTTTTTGATATAGGTGAAGATGAAGACGGCTCAGCTTATATAATGAATGCAGACGATTTATGTATGGCACCATATATTGATTTACTTTGTAAAGCTGGAATAACTAGCTTAAAAATAGAAGGTAGGGCAAAGAGCTTTTACTATGTTGCCTCAGTAACATCGGCTTACAGAAAAGCATTAGATACCTACCTTGAAAACCCAGAAAACTTTGTATGTCCAAATGAAGTACTAGAAGAATTAACAAAAACTAGCCATAGAAATTATTCAACTGGATTTTACTTTGGCGCAGAAAATGCAACTCAAACAACAGATACTTCAAGCTATATAAGAGAATATGATTTGCTAGGTGTTGTTTTAAAAACAGAAAACGGCGTTTTATACGCACAGCAAAGAGGCAAATTTGAAGTTGGCGATGAAATAGAAATATTAAATCCAAATGGTGAAAATATTTTAATTACTCCAGAAAAATTATTTGATGAAAATGGCGAAGAAATATCTTCAACTCCTCATTCAATGATGAATTTTAGCTTTAATACAGATATGGAAATTCCAAGGCTGTCTATTATAAGAAGAAAAGCAAAGTAAATAAGTGGATATTTATGTGATTTTATAAGGATTACAAAACTCGAAAGGATAGGTTTTAATTATGAATGCAATCGAATTATTAACAAAAAGAAGAAGTGTAAGAAGATACACAGATAAAGTGGTATCAAATGAGGTTTTAAAAGAAATCGTTGATATTGCAAAATTTTCTCCATCTTGGGCAAACACTCAAACAACAAGATACAATTTTGTTACTAGTGAAAATCTTTTAAAAGAAATTGCCGAAAATGGCGTTAGAGGACATGTTTATAATAAAAAGGCAATCGATAGAGCTAAAGGAATTTTAGTTTTAACTTATGTTGAGGGTGTGAGTGGAGTTTTAGAAGGTAAAGTTGAAGATACAAATGGAGAAAACACAGCTAAATGGGAAGTTTTTGATGCAGGTATTGCTTGCCAAACTTTCTGCCTTGCAGCATATGAAAAAGGCGTTGGAACTTGTATTTTTGGCGTTATAGACGATGAGAAAATTGCAAAAATAATTAATCTTCCTGAAAACGAAAAAGTTGCGGCAATTATAACTTATGGATATTTTGAAGATGAAGGAAAAGCTGCACCGCCAAGAAAAGAAACAGAAGAATTAATGAAAGTTCTATAAAAATAAAGCCTGCTAAAATTTTAGCAGGCTTTTTGTATGCGAAATATATTTTATATATAAATAAAAAAACTCTTGACAATATTAAAAAATGGTGATATCATAAGTCCCATAAGATACAGCAAAGGCGCTGTGAACAATGTGGTTCACAGCGTTTTTTTGTATATTATAAGATTTTTAAATAATTTTACTATATTTAGTATACCGGTTGCTATTTTAGTGAAATAACATTTAACACAAAGGTGTGTTCATTACAAGCTAATATTTTAGCTTGTAGTAAACACACTTTCTTTTTTTTGGAGGTTATGATTATGAGTGAAGTTTCAGTAGCAGTTTTTGGAGTATGGTTTTTAATAGGTGCAGTTCTAGTTTTCTTTATGCAAGCTGGATTTGCAATGGTGGAAACAGGTTTTACAAGAGCTAAAAATGCAGGTAATATCATTATGAAAAATCTAATGGATTTTTGCATTGGTACAGTTATGTTTATTTTAATAGGTTACAGCTTATTGTTAGGTGAAGATTGGCTAGGTGTAATAGGTTTACCAAATTTTGATATTTTTACTAGTTATGAAAATTTTAACTGGTCAGGTTTTATTTTTAACTTAGTGTTCTGCGCCACAACGGCAACAATCGTTTCAGGTGCTATGGCAGAGCGTACAAAATTTATATCTTATTGTGTTTACTCAGCTTTAATTAGCGGTATAGTATATCCAATTGAAGCTCACTGGATTTGGGGCGGTGGCTGGCTAGCACAAATGGGATTTCACGATTTTGCAGGTTCAGCAGCTATACATATGGTAGGTGGTGTAGCAGCGTTAATTGGTGCTAAAATTCTAGGTGCTAGAATAGGTAAATTTTCAAGAGATAAAGATGGAAAAGTGAATAAAGTTAATGCTATTCCAGGTCACTCGCTAACATTAGGTGCATTAGGTGTGTTTATTTTATGGTTTGGCTGGTATGGATTTAACGGTGCAGCAGCAACTAGCGTTGAACAATTAGGTTCAATATTTGTAACTACTACAATTGCACCAGCAGTCGCGGCAGTGGTTTGTATGGTAGTTACTTGGAAAATGTATAAAAAGCCAGACGTTTCTATGTGTTTAAATGCGGCGCTAGGTGGTCTTGTAGGAATTACAGCAGGATGTAATGTCATGGATGCAATGGGATCAATAATAGTGGGCGCAGTGGCTGGATTATTAGTTATATTTGGTGTTTGGCTACTAGATTATGTTCTGCATATAGATGATCCAGTGGGCGCAGTGGCAGTGCATATGATGTGTGGCATATGGGGGACATTAGCAGTAGGTTTATTTGCAACTCCAACAGCTCCAGACTCAAGCATCACAGGACTATTCTATGGTGGTGGAATAAGTCAGCTTATGGTTCAATTAATTGGCGTTGCTGCAGTATGTGCATGGACAGCAGTAACAATGACAGCTGTGTTTTTCCTGATTCAAGCAACAGTTGGTCTACGTGTTACAAAAGAAGAAGAAGTAGTCGGATTAGATATGGAAGAACATGGTCTTGCTAGCAGTTATGCTGATTTTATGCCAACTCCAATGGGCACAGATTTAAAACCATATGTTGCAGCAGAGAGCAACACATCTTCAATTAATATTGATAAAGCAATTCCGGTGATAAATAAATCACAAGAAAATGCTAAGATGACAAAAGTAGTAGTGGTAACAAATCAAGCGAAATTTGAAAATTTAAAATCTGCCCTTGATGATATAGGTATCACAGGCATGACAGTTACGCAGGTGTTAGGTTATGGAGTTCAAAAAGGTGGAAACTACTATCGCGGGGTAGAAGTAGAAGCAAAATTAATGCCAAAAGTAAAAATTGAAATCGTAATAAGTAAAATCCCAGTAGAACTATTAGTGGAAACAGTTAAAAAAGCATTATACACTGGTAGTGTGGGAGATGGTAAAATATTTATCTACGACGTTGAAGAAGTTGTTAGAATTAGCACAGGTGAACAGGGCTATGATGCACTTCAAGATGAGGAAACAGCTTAGTAAAAAAAAATGTCACTGCGATATCAGCAGTGACATTTTTTACGTATTATTTTACAAAAATACCAAATGGTTTGCCCATTGGTAAAAACTCTTTTTTAAATGTTGCGTTTAAAACATTAGCTGCAACACCATAGAATGAAACTAATGAGATAGCAAGCTCTGAATAAGCAGCAACTTCATGGAAAAAGTGTGGCATAAAGCCTAGTGTTGATAAAGATAAACCGATAAATAAAAAGTCGATTAAAACAAAGATAATAAATAATAATTTACTAACTTCAACTGCACCAACAGTCATAATTAATGTGAAAATTAAATATCCTAAAAAAGCAAAACCTAGTTGTTTTACATCTGCATTAGCCGCCATAGTTTCTCCAAAAACACCATTTTGAACAAGCCATGTCATAGCAACTCCTAGCCAGAAAAAGCCATAACCGCAAAAAGCAGTAGCGCCAAAAACGTTGTTTAATTTTGCATCAAGTGCGCCAGCGTAGATTTGTGCAAGTGCGCCTAAAAAGATTGCCCAAGGTATAACTAATGATGTACCTTCTGTAATTCCTAATTTTTGACTAGCTGCAACTAAAGTTACTAAAGCTAAACCAAAAAGTCCGATTGCTGATGGATTTGCTGTACTAACTGCAACAGATGTTGTGTTAGCGTTTGTTGAATGTCCTGCCATTGTAAAATGTCTCCTTTAAAATAAATATATCGTAATTGTTGATTGTGATTAAACTGAATTTAAAGACACAACTTTAAAAGTATATCACTTTTTTTTATTAAGTTCAAGCAAAAAAATATTAAATTTTACATAAAATGATATAATATGCCAAAAAAATAAAAAACACTCATAAAATGAGTGATTTTTTATATTTTTAAGCTTGCATTTCTTTTCTAATATTGCTCATTTCAGCATCTAAATTACTGATAGTTTGAGCACAAACTCTTAGTCTTTCAACTAATTCTTCAGGATTTTGGATATCTTTTTTATATTTTATTCTATGTTCAACACTAGCCCAAAAATCCATAGCGATAGTTCTAAATTGAACCTCAACTTTAATTCGTTTTTTCTCTTCGCATAAAAATATAGGCACTTCTAAAATTAAATGCAGACTTCTATATCCATTAGGTTTTGGATTTTTAATATAGTCTTTTTCTATTAATAAATTCATATCATCTTGATTTATAAGATAATTTGAAAGGCGATAAATATCTTCCTCAAAAGCGCATATAACACGAACACCAGCTATATCCATAATATTTTCTTCAATAGATTTAATTGAAGGCTCAATTTCGAGTTTTCTTGCTTTTTCAAGAATACTTCGAGTTGATTTAATTCTTGATTTAATTCCTTCAAAAGGAGTGTGCTTATCTTCAAAAGAAAGCTCTTTATTTAAAATATCAAGCCTTGTTTTAACTTCGAGTAAGGCACATTCATACTGGCTAATCATTTGTTCAAAAGGTAAGTAGCTATCTGATACAGTTTGGATTTTTTGCATAGGTATAACTTTATTTACATCATTCATAAAATATCGCACCCTTCAAGTATTATATTTTAATTATATAATAAAATAATAAAATTTGCAAAAGGTTAGTGGTGAAATTTTTATAAAAGTTTTACACAAGTTGAGTTGTTAATAAAGAATATATAGGTTAAATCGACAAAATATATTAAGAATATTAAAAATAAACTTGTATAAATAAAAATATTTGATAAAATAGTTAAAGGAAATAATTTTTATTAAGTATGAAAGGAAATACGATTTATGGAAAAAACTAGAATTTTACCAAAATTGACGCCAAAAAATTTACTACTTGGATTCCAGCATGTTTTTGCAATGTTTGGCGCAACTGTTTTAGTGCCACTAATAACAGGACTGAATATTTCAACAACTCTTTTAGCAGCAGGTGTTGGAACATTACTATTCCACTTTGCAACTAAAGGAAAAGTTCCAGCCTTTTTAGGTTCATCTTTTGCTTTTTTAGGAGGTTTTGCGGCTGTTGCACCAAAACTTATGGACGCAAATGGCGAATACACTATTCCAAACACAGAAATGCTACCATATGCTTGTGGCGGTGTTGTGTTTGCAGGAATTATTTATATTTTAGTAGCTGGCTTAGTTAAGGTTTTCGGAGTTAGAAAAGTTATGAGATTTTTCCCGCCGATAGTTACAGGTCCTATTATAATATCAATTGGATTAATTTTAGCACCAAGTGCAATTTCAAATGCAAGTACAAACTGGCTTATAGCAATTATTGCACTTACAACAATAGTTGTTTGTAATATTTGGGGTAAAGGAATGATTAAAATTATTCCAATTCTATTAGGTGTTGTAGTTTCTTATGTTGCTGCTTTAGCTATGGGAGAAGTTGATTTTGCTTCTGTAATGGCTGCTGATTTAGCAGGCTCACCAGTTATCCCTGAAGCTTTTGCAAAATTTGAATTAAGCGCGATTATAACAATTATGCCAATCGCTTTAGTTGCTGTTATGGAGCACATAGGCGACGTTGCGGCAATCGGTGCAACAACTGAAAATAATTTTATAGAAGATCCAGGCTTACACAGAACACTTTTAGGTGATGGTATTGCAACGATGTTTGCTGGTTTTATTGGAGGCCCTGCAAATACTACATATGGCGAAAATACAGGCGTTTTAGCTTTAACAAAAGTTTATGATGCATCTATAGTTCGTCTTGCAGCAGTTGTGGCAATTATACTTTCACTTTCACCAAAATTCGACGCACTAGTTTCAACAATTCCAACGGCTATTATAGGCGGTATTTCATTTATATTATATGGAATGATTTCTGCAATAGGTGTTAGAAACATAGTTGAAAATAAAGTTGATTTTTCAAAAACAAGAAATTTAATTATTGCAGCTATAATTCTAGTTTCAGCATTAGGTTTAACAAGTGGAGTTACAGTAACTGTTTTTGGAACAGCGATAACTTTTTCTTCTCTTGCTGTTGCAGCTATTTTAGGAATTGTTTTAAATGCTGTGTTACCAGGTAATGATTATGAGTTTGGTAAAAGCCCACAGGCAGATTCATCTGCTAATATGAAAATATAGGAACAATCTGTCGATTAAGTTGACAAAACTATATAAATAAAGTATATTAATTGATACAGAATGAAATAAGTCTGTATCAATTTTATTTTAAAGAAAGGAAAGTGATGGTTTTATGGCTGATAATAGAATAGTTGTAAATAGAGCGGCAAAGCACGAATATTTTATTTTAGAAGCTATGGAATGCGGAATATCGCTTTCTGGAACTGAAATAAAATCGATTAGAAATAAAGCGGTTAATTTAAAAGAAGCTTGGAGTGATATTCAAAATGGTGAAGTGTATGTTTATGGCATGCATATAAGCCCTTATGAAAAAGGAAATATCTTTAATAAAGATCCATTTAGACCAAGAAAACTTTTATTACACAGAAAAGAAATAAACCGTCTTCTTGGAAAATTAAAACAAGAAGGGCTTACATTAATTCCTTTATCATTATATTTTAAAGGTCCAAGGGTGAAACTAGAGCTCGGGCTTTGTAAGGGTAAAAAATTATATGATAAAAGAGAAGATGCAGCTAAAAAAGATGCACAAAGAAATATCCAAAGAGCATTAAAAGAACAAAACAAAAGATAATACGCAAAATTATAAAATTATTGAAAATAATATATAATAAATCTGCAAAAAAGTTTTTCGATTA
>CAYJGG010000037.1:0-19577 GCA_964369915.1 uncultured Oscillospiraceae bacterium
AAAATTCAATTATATAATCAAAAGGAAGAAATTATGAAAACAATAGGTTTAATAGGTGGTATGAGCTGGGAAAGTACAGTTTCTTACTATCAAATCATTAACGAAAAAACAAAAGAGATTTTAGGCGGCTTACATTCTGCAAAAATTTTACTATATAGCGTAGACTTTGCAGAAATAGAAGAATATCAAGCGAAAGGTGAATGGGATAAAAGCGCTAAAATTCTTTCAGAAATCGCAGTAAATCTTGAAAAAGCAGGCGCAGATTTTATTGTTATTTGCACTAATACTATGCATAAAGTAGAACCTCAAATATCAGAAAAAATTAGTATTCCCATTATCCATATTGCAAATGCTACTGCAAATGCTATTAAAAGACAAGGAATTAATAAGATTGCTTTACTTGGAACGAAATATACAATGACACAAGATTTTTACAAACAAAAATTAATTGATAATGATATTGAAGTGATTACACCTGATTATAGTGATATTGAAATTGTTAATAATATTATTTATAATGAACTGTGCCTTGGAATAATCAATCCTGAATCGAAAAAGAAATATATTGAAATAATAAGTAAATTAGAAAATCAAGGTGCTAAAGGGGTGATATTAGGATGCACTGAGATTGGTTTACTAATTTCACAAGCAGATATTTCATTACCCGTTTTTGACACAACTAAAATACATGCCAAAGAAGTAGTAAAATTTGCAATTAGCGATTAAAATAATCAAACATAAAAAAGAAGCTATATATTTTTAAAATGTAATAGCTTTTTTTATTTATCAGTTTTTTTTTACTTATTTAAAATAAAAACAAAAAAATCCACCACGAAAGTGGTGGATTAAAATCATATTAGTTAGATTTTTGATCAGCGAAGCATTCGCTGCAAAGGATTGGTCTGTCTTCTCTTGGTTTGAAAGGAACTCTAGCTTCTTTACCACATGAAGCACATGTTGATGTGAAGTATTCTCTTGATTCACGAACTTTTTGTTTTCTTGAATCACGGCAAGTTTTACATCTTTGTGGTTCGTTTTCAAAGCCTCTTTCAGCGTAGAATTCTTGTTCTCCAGCTGTGAAAGTGAAGTCTTGGTTGCAATCTTTGCATACAATTGTTTTGTCTTGATACATTGGTATCTCTCCTTTTGATTGTTTCTTTGCCCTGAAAAGTTTAAACCAATGCTTTGATGCTTTGCTTTAATCTATTTTCTGTTGGGGGCATTAATGGGTTTATATAAACAAGAGCCGAGTGCTCCTATTTGCGAAGTTTTTTATGAATTCGTTGAACAGCGTTATTAACCGATTTCTCATCTTTATTTACTATATTAGCTATTTCTAAATAAGAATACCTCATAGTATATAAACAAAAAATAACAAACTCATATGAAGATAGTTTCTCTTTTGCAATTTTAATAAATTCCTTATTCTGCTCCTTTATTATAAGCTCTTTTTCAGGATTATTAAAGTATATTTTGTCGTTTATTTCTTGTGCATCGGTTAAAATTTTGTGTTTTTGTGCGCCTGCTTTGGCTTTTGCAGTTAACATATTATTTAAAATACATGTATTAGCATAAGTTTTAAACCCAGCAGTTTTTGCTTCGTTGTAAGTTAAAATCGCCTTAAATAAACCAATATTGCCTTCTTGAATTGCATCTTCAAAATCAAATTCTAAACTTTTGAGCTTTATTGCATGACTATGTATAATTCCACGAAATGCCAAAAAGATATGGTCTATGTCGGAATTATTGCCATTTTTTGCACCTTTTAGGTGATTTAAAATATCATCTTGCATAAAATTATAGCCCTATTTTTTAAAATTCTATTAATATTATATTAAATTATTGTGTATATGTCAATTGTTTTTTATTCAAAACGTAGAAAATACTATAAATCGTCCTTTGTAATTCGTCTAATCCACCTACCAGAAAGAATTCTAAGCAGTTGCATTGGAATTTTTAAAATGCTGTCGATTCTCATAGATAAAAATACTAATGGGGCAGGAAGAGAAAGGACAAACCCCGTTAAAACACCTAAAGGAACATTTATAAGCCACATTCCACAGATAGTAAGCATTACAGCATATTTTGTATCTGCGCCACCTCTTAGTATTCCAATATCATTAACAACATCTAAAGAAGATAAAGGCATAAGCATTGCTAAAATAAATATCATTTGTCTTGCGATTTCTTTAGCTTCAGTAGTTATATTATAAAAATTCAAAAATGGATCTCTTATTAATAATAGTAAACACGTTCCAATTAAACCAAAACACACAGTTAAAACTAAAAGAGTATTTGCAACCTTTTGTGCTCTTTGTAAATCTCCAGTTCCTATAGTTTTTCCTGATAAAACAGCAGAAGCATTTGCGATACCAAAAACAGTGACATTAGCCAGATTAAATAAAACCATAGTTACACTGTTTGCAGCAACAAAGGTTTGACCTAGATGTCCCATAACAATCGTTATAGCTGAAGTGGCAAAAGCCCAAACCATCTCATTTAAAACAACTGGAGCTGCATTTTTAAAATAATCACCAGCAATAGATTTATCAAATTTAAACATACAATGTATTTTGTAGCCAATATCTTTTTCTATAAAATACATATATATAATAACGCATACAAATTCAAATATTCTAGCTATAACAGTTCCAATAGCAGCACCAACAACACCAAGCTCAGGTGCGCCAAATTCACCAAAAATGAAAATGTAATTGAAAAACACATTTACAAAAAAGGACATTGCATAAACAATTGTAGACATTTTAACTTTTTCAACAGCTCTCATACTCATCATATAATTACTAGCAATAGAGCTAAAGAAGAATCCAACAGACATAACTTTTAAATAACTACTAGATGCAGTTATAACAGCTTCTTCACTTGAAAAAATCCTCATTATATTTTCTGGAAATGTAAAGCAGATAGCAAAAACTATTATTGAAACAATTGTAATAACAAGCATTGAAGTGCGCATAACTTTTTTTATCACTTCAACATTTTTTTGTCCCCAGTATTGCGCAATTAAAACAGAGCCCCCGCCAGTTAAACCAAAACCTAGTAGGAATAACAAAAAGGCAGGTTGCCCGCCTAGAGTAGCCGCTGAAACGGCAGTATCGCCTAAACGTCCTAGCATAACAGTGTCCATAGCTTGAACGCCAAAACTAATCATATTTTGAAGCGCTATTGGGATAGCAATTGATAAAACAGATTTAATAAAATCTTTTTCAAATAAAAATTTTTCTTTTAACATATATAACGTATTCCTGTTCTTTAAGATGAATGCTTTAATAAAATATAGTTTATTAAATAGTAAACTATTGCTTGTTTTTAAAGAAAAAAGTATAAAACACAAGAGTTTTTAAATTTATTATAAAACTTATTGCAAAAAATAAAAGCCCTATATTATAAAAAATATATATAGGCGTAATCTCATTATAACATTTAAGTTTTTATAGTCAATAGAAAGAAAATTAATATTTTTAATTTTACAATAAGCGTAATTTATCAAAATAGTGTTTTTCTTTATTTTTTATCCCTAGAAAATTTCTTAAAAGTACTCTTGCAACATTTATCTACTTTTTTTCACCATTTACTACCATTTTTTACCATATTTGCTATTGTAAAATTTTTCATTATATGTTAGAATAATATTGTTGTTAATTTAAGCCGTAAAATTAAATTATTAGGAGAATCTTTATGATGAAAAATCAATTAACATTATTATTTACAGAATCTGATAACGATGTAATTAACGGCTATACCCATTACTTTAATTCTAAAAATATTAACGTTCACTTTTGTAAAAAAGACGGACTTGTAGCACTTGAGGCTATTAAAACAGTTGAGCCAGATATTGTTTTTTTAGATGTTTTTATGCCAAATTTAGATGCAATTGCAGTAAAAGAAGAGGCATGTAAATTAAAAAATAAACCTAATTTGTTTTTTGCTATGAGTAGCTTTGATAGTGAAAGCAGTGTTAGGCAAATTATGAACGAAGGATTTAATTATTACTTTTTAAAGCCATTTTCTTTAGATGTTGTGTGCTCAAGAATTGAAAGTATGTTAAATTTAAAAGTGAATAATGAGCCAAGCTATGATTTAGAAGATATAGTAACTACTACTTTACATAAAATGGGTGTACCTGCACATATTAAAGGATATGTATTTTTAAGGCAAGCAATAATGGCAAGTATAACTGATCCGAGTATTATCAATTTAGTAACAAAAAGATTATATCCAGATATTGCGAAAATGAATTCAACTACATCTTCAAGAGTTGAAAGAGCTATAAGACATGCTATTGAAGTGGCTTGGGATAGAGGAAATGTTGATGTTTTAGATGAATATTTTGGATATACTATAAATAATATGCGTGGAAAACCAACAAATTCAGAATTCATAGCAATGATAGCAGATAAAATTAGATTAGAACTTCGCAGAAATAAAATAGTTTAATATTAAAAATCCTGTAATTTTTATTACAGGATTTTTGTTTGGATTTTATATGTGAATATGATATACTATTATTATATTTTAATAAAAAGGAGAATATAGTTTTCATGAAAAATATGCCATTAGTATCAGTTATTATTCCTGTTTACAAAGCTGAAATTTATTTAAATAGTTGCATAGAAAGTGTAATAAATCAAACATATAAAAATCTTGAAATAATTTTAATTAATGATGAGAGCCCAGATAAAAGCGGTGATATTTGTGATGAATATCAAAAAGAAGATTCACGGGTTAGAGTAATTCACCAAGAAAATCAAGGAACTTCAGGCGCTAGAAATACAGGGCTTTCAATTGCTAAAGGAGAATATATTTGTTTTTTAGATTGTGATGATTTTGCTAATATTTATTTAATAGAAACACTTCTTAGTATATGCGAAGAAAAAGATGTTAAAATGGCTATTTCTTCATTTCTTGAAGCTGAGTATGATGATAAATTTGAATTAAATACAAAAATACCTAAAAGGCATAGTATTGAAGTAATAAATCCAATTACATATATTGAAAGGCTTTGCACTTCAATGCAGGTGCTTTATGTTGTGCCTTGGGCAAAACTATATCACAAAAGCGTTTATGAAGGGATAGAATTTCCGCAAGGAGCGCTAAATGAAGATGATTGCGTAATAGATAGCGTAATATATAAAGCTGAAAAAATAGCAGTTGAGTATACTCCACTAATGTATTATCGAAAAAATCCAAATAGTCAGTCAAGACTTGGAATTCAATCTGAAAAATGGTTAAAAAGTGTACCATATAAAGAAAAGCGTATGAAAACATTAGAAGAAAGAGGAGAGTTTGAGGTATTATATAAAGTTCAAAGATTGTTTTTTTATGATTTATTAATTGAAGCTAGTAAAGACCTAGATAAAACTACTCGTGAACAATTTATATCAATTGCAAAAAAAACATATATTAGTATTTTAAAAAATCCTAAAAATTCAAAAAAAGAGTTAATTACTATGCTAAAATGGATATTAAATCCTAATAAAGCTAAAAACTACACGCATAATGACTTTTTATAAATTTATATATGGCGAAATATTTAAGAATTAGAGGTGAAACTTTTGCTAGAAAAAGATATAATAAACAAAATAAAAAAATTTATCAGTGAAAACAAAAGCAATAATGTAAAAACTATATGTGTACTATCTCCTTATTTTGAAAATGCAAACGAAGGATATTTGCAAAGAGTGCGTGCTGTTGATGAAAAAATACTATATCCTAATGCCTGCATTCATATAGATTTTGAATCTAAGGATAAAGTGCCTACTTTATATAAAAAAAGTTCAAGACACTTAGTCTTAAATTTACCATCACCACAAAAAGAAAGTATAAAATTTGCAACAAAGGTAATAAAAATGTGTAAAATTTTATATGTACATAGTGTAATGAGAGCAATGCATTCAAGATTAGGGGATGGATTTGAAAAAATGTTTACACAAAAAGGTGTGTACATTTTTTGGGATGTACATGGGGCTGTTCCAGAGGAATACGTCTTATTTAAAAATTACTACGAAGCTCAAAATGCAACTTATGCCGAAGAATTACTTCTAAAAAATGCAAATACCATTGTTGTAATTAGCGAAAATATGAAGTTGCATTTTGAAAATAAATATAATATTAAACTATCAAATACTGTAAACACAAGTGTATTTAATGTTTCAACAAATACATTAGATGACATAATCAACACAAAACCTAAAGAAATAAATAATTTTGTATATGCAGGTAATGCTATGCCTTGGCAGAATATTGAATTGATGAAAAATGTTATTTATAAAAATCATAAAAATTTCAATTTTAATGTTTTTACACATCAAATCGAAAGTTTTTTACAAAAAAATTACATAAATGATTTTGAAAAAATTTGCAATATTTCTACTGCAACATCTTCTGAAGTTTTGGATTTTTATAAGAATATGCATTTCGGGTTTATTTTAAGAGATGATATTGCTGTAAATCGTGTAGCTTGCCCAACTAAAATTATCGAATATTTGCAATTTGGCCTAATTCCAATTTTAAAATCAGATAATATAGGAGATTTTTTATCTCTTGGTATGATAGGTGTGCATTATGAAAAAATAAATAATTTTGATTTTTCTTATGAAAATTATATAAATATAGTAAGTCATAATTTTTTGATATTAAAAAAATTATCAGCTCAACATTTACAGGGCATTAACTCTTTAAAAAATATTATAAACAATATAAACACGAAAGGTATAAAATGAAACAACTAGCTTTTAAATTATGGGGACTTTTAGCATTTAGACTTACAAAACGAAATAATATTGCATTAATTCTAAATGATTTAAATGATACACCAGCTTCACATAAAGCACTAGATTTTTATCAGAAAAATTCGAATAAAAGAAAAGTATTTATTCTTATTGCTTATAATAATGCTGAGCTTGGTGATAGAGTGCAAGATTATAGAGATATATTTGTATTTAACAATAATCCTATGAATTTAGCAAAATTTTGCTATAAATATAAAATTAGCACCTTATATTATTATAATAATTTTGTGCTGGCTAATGCATGCAAAAAATTTGGATTGAATGTTATTTTTGAAAATTAAAATTAAGTGTAGCAAATAAGAGGGCACTATAAAAACTTTAATGAAGTTTTTTATAGATTAAGTGGTGAGCTTAAAAAAAGCATACATAGTTTATTCATAAATTTTTAATAGTTAATATATAGATAAAAATATATTGAAATGATATAATTAAATAAGCAAATATACAAAAAATTTAATTGTATATTTTTAGTTAATAGTAAATGCTATTAAAACGAAAGGAATGATATGTTTATGAAAAAATTTATTGCATTGTTGTTATCTTTAATGTTAGTGTTTTCTTTAGCGGGGTGTGCTTCAGAAACAGAGGAAGAAGTTGTTGAAGAAACTCAAACAACAGAAGAAACAACAACAGAAGAAACAACAGAAGCTGAAAACTCAGGTTATATGCTAGGCGTTGCAGCAGTTCCAACATCACTTAGCATGAGTGCAGCAGATGGAAAAGATGCAGTTGCAGAAATCGAAACTTCAATGATGGCAGTTGTTTTTGATATGGATGGTAAAGTTGCAGATATCTCATTCGATGTTACAGAGCAAATAATCACTTTTGCAGCTGATGGAACAGTTGTAGGAGATATCGAACTTCGCACAAAAACAGAGCGTGGCGATGAATATGGAATGAAAGATTATTCACCTATTGGAAAAGAAATTGATGAGCAATTTATGGCTTTAGAAGAGTGGATGATAGGAAAAACTGTCGATGAAATCGCTACTATGAGCGCTGATGATGAAGATTTAAAAGCAGGCGTTACAATAATGATTGATGATTATGTAATGAATGTTAAAAAAGCGTATGATAATGCAATGCCATTAACTGCAATGCCAGCAGACGTTGCTCTTGGAGCAAGTGTTTTAGTGGCTCCTAAAGAAGGCGATGGCGCGCAAACAGGTCCTAGTGTTGAAGTTACAACAACTTTTGTTGGTCTTGCAACAGATGAAGAAGGCAAGATAATTGAAATTATGTTTGATGCAGCACAGCAATTTGTTGCTTTTGATGCAGAAGGTCAATTAGCTGGCGAAGTTGATTTAAGAACTAAAGTTGAAAAAGGCGCAGACTATAATATGATTATAGCTTCACCTATTGAAAAAGAGCTATTTGAGCAATATGCAGCTCTTGAAGATTATGCAATAGGGCAAACAGTAGACGAAGTTTTAGGTATGCCAACTTATGAAAAAGATGCATACTATCCAAACATTCCAGATGTTGAAGATTTAAAAGCTTCTGTAACTATTGATATCACTGATTTACTAAAAGCTCTTGAAAGTGCTAAAATGAAATTATCATAAGTAAATTAACAGCAAAAATAATATAAAATAAAAAGCTAAAAACTTTATTTAAAGTTTTTAGCTTTTTTAATTTTTAATATATTAATTATGCTTTATTAACACTGCCAAAGAGCTCCATTTTTTCTTTTACGCCTTGTTTAATAGCTTCAAAGCCAGGATGTAAAAGTTTTCTTGGATCATAGCCTTTGCCTTGTAAATCTTTATCAGCTAATATATATTCTCTAGTAGCAGCAGCAAAAACTAATTGGCATTCAGTGTTAACATTTATTTTTGCAACACCTAGTGAAATGGCAGTTTTAATCATATCCTCTGGAATACCAGTGCCCCCGTGTAAAACGATAGGAAGTTTGTCAACAGCATCATTAATTTTATCTAATGCATCAAAATCAAGTCCTTGCCAGTTGTCTGGATATTGTCCGTGGATATTACCAATGCCAGCAGCAAGCATATCAACGCCAAGACCAGCGATTAAAGCACATTCTTTTTCATCAGCAACTTCACCTTTACCAGTAACGCCGTCTTCTTCGCCACCAATTGAGCCAACTTCGGCTTCAACTGAAATTCCTTTAGAATTTGCTAGCGCTACAATTTCTTTTGTTTTTTCGATATTCTCTTCGATAGAGTAGTGGCTACCATCAAACATAACTGATGAAAAGCCCGCTTCGATACAAGCTTTAGCACCTTCATAACTGCCGTGGTCTAAATGTAGTGCAACAGGAACTGTGATTTTTAACTCTTTAATCATAGCATTAACCATCGCAACAACAGTTGGATATCCACACATATATTTCCCAGCGCCTTCAGATACCCCTAGGATAACAGGGCTGTTTTGCTCCTCGGCTGTTAAAAGAACAGCTTTTGTCCATTCTAAATTATTAATATTAAAATGACCAACAGCATAACCTTCACTTCTTGCTTTTTTTAGCATTTCTTTAGTGTTTACTAGCATAATTTTACTCCTTTTAATTATAATTAAATCTTTAAATATATCACTAATTTATATAATAACCTATTTAGGTTTATTTTTCAAGATTATTTCTAGCATAATGAAAAATATATTGCTGTGCAATTCCTTCATATCCTTTTATTTCACTAGGTAAACCATTTGGAAACATCTGCTCTAATGCTCGATTAATCCAAACATCTTTTGGAAAACTTTCATATTTTTCAAGGGAAAAAAGTAAAACACAATCGGCAACTTTCGGCCCGACTCCTTTAATTTTAATAAGTTCTGTTTGTGCATCTTGATAGGATAAATCTAATAAAGTTTTTTCGTTTATTTCACCATCATTAATTTTTTTAACTGCATCAAATATATATTTTGCCCGAAATCCCATTTTTAATTCAGCGTATTCTTCAATAGATATATCTTTTAAACTATCAGGAGTTGGAAAGCAATAAAAATCACCAATTTTTTCTCCATATTTTTTTGAAAGTTCATCAACTATTTTTTTAATCCTTGGGATATTATTGTTTTGACTAATTATAAAAGTGAGTAGAGTTTCAAAAAAGTCTTGATTTAAAACTCTTATTCCTGGTGCATATGATATAGATTTTTGCATTATTTCATTTTTTGAAAATTTATTTTTTAATATTTTGTAATCTATATTAAGAGATAAAAATTTTTCAGCTTTTTTTGCAAGCTCATCTAAATTATCACATTCGATTAATGGCTGAACTATTAAATCGCTATTATCAAAATAAACATAGCATAATACTTTATTTATAAAGCCTGAAAAACCATTTTTATATTTATCCCATCTAAAAGTTTGACCACATAAAAATGTTTCATCTAAATTATAATCTTCAATATTTGAAAATACAATTTGTTTATTAGTTATTTTATACATAACATTTACTCCTAAAATTATTTATAAATATAATTTACCATATTTTAACTTAATATGCAAAAAATAATTATATTTTTCTTGTTTAAAAAGGAGCGATATTAACAAGAATTATTATATAAAATTTGTTATAATTTACAATTGACACAGGTGCATATAACAGAGAGTTTTAAACACAGTTTTAAACACTATGTTGAAAACTCAAAGGGTAACTCGACAATAAAACAAATTAAAATGCAGATTTTAAGCGAAGTTTTCAACAGTTTCAACAGAGTTTTCAACATTATTTGGATATTGTTGAAAACTAAGTCAAGCTTTATTTCTCTACAATTTGTAATTTTATTATCAGTTTGTTTTGAAAAAAATTGGCATTTTATACAAATATGTTAAATTAAAAAAGGAGTGTAAGTTTATGAAAGGGCTTCAGCATAAAGTTATAGAAATACATGATACAAAAAATAAAGAGATAGAAAAAATATTAGTTTTTTTAAAGCCGGGTGATCATAGTGTAAATGTTGCAAACACACGAAAAGATGCACAGGCGATATTAGAAAACTTAAAAATTAAAAAAAGAGAAAAACCAATCTTAACTCCACTAAATATATGCTTTTTCTTTTTAAGCGTATTCTTTTTAGCTTCTATAATTATAAATATTTTGTAAAAATATAAATTTTTTAGATAAAAAGTCTTTTATTATAAGAAAAAATTTGCTATAATTTATTAAGAATAAGTATTTTATACCAAAATAGAGTATTTTTATAATATAAAGGAATGATTAATTAATGGATTACAAAAATGAAATAATATATGGAAAAAACCCTGTTACAGAACTTTTAAAATCAAAAACTAGTGTGGACACAGTTTTTGTGTCAGAAAATTTAAATCCTAGTGTTCAAAATTTTTATATTGCGCTTGCAAAAGATTGTGGAGCCGTTGTAAAAAAAGTGCATCCATTAAAACTTACTACACTTTGTGAAAATGAGCATCATCAGGGTGTGGCTGCATTTGCAAGCACCGTTACTTATTTAGATATCGATGAAATTTTAAATATAGCTAAAGAAAAAGGAGAAGATCCATTTTTAGTTATATGCGAAAGTATTGAAGATCCGCATAATTTAGGGGCAATAATTAGAAGTGCTTATTTAATGGGAGCACATGGAGTTGTAATTCCTAAGAGAGGCTCTAGTAGTATAACAGGTATAGTGCATAAATCTTCAGCAGGCGCTTCAATGCATATGCCAATAGCTAAAGTCGCAAATATTGCTCAAACTGTGAGAGTTTTAAAGGAAAAAAATATATTTGTATACTGCGCTGATTTTTCAAAAGTGCCAGTTTATAAACAAAATTTAAAAGGGGCTATTGCAATTGTTATTGGAAATGAAGGCAAAGGAGTACAGCCGTTAGTTAAAAGTTTATGTGATGATATTGTTGGTATTCCGATGATAGAAAATAATAGCGATGTTGATTCTTATAATGCCTCTGTTGCTGCAGGGATAATAATGTATGAAATTAACAGACAAAGAAATATATAAAGGGTAAAATATTATGCCAAACTCACCAAAAGATATTGATAGTATTTTAGAAAGTATAAAAAAGAGAAAAATGGAAAGAGGAATTGTTGATTCCTCTATTTCTAGTGAGAAAAAATTAGATTTGGATACCCCTGAAATAAAGCAAGAAGTAAAACAAGAAATAAAGCAAGAAATTAAAATAGAAAAAGAAGATGAAAAAATTAATTTTTCTGATGACTTTTTAAAATTTGATAATAAAAAAGAAGAAATATCGCCGAATGACAAGCCCACAGAATTAGAAGATAAATTTAAAGATTTTTTTACAATAACTGTTGCAGTAACAAAAACTCCAGAAGAAATAGAAGTGAAATCTGCTAAAAAGAAGTCTGGATTTTTTAAAAAGAAGTATATAACAGATAGCCTTTCTTTAAATTTGCCTGATGAATATTTCTTTGAAGATAATAATGAAGATAAAAAATCTATAAAAAAGAAAAGAAAAGAGCAAAAACTAGAGGCGATTAAATTAAAAGAAACTCAAGAAAAACTTCAAAATACTAAAGAAGAAATAATTATAACAGCTAAAAAAGAATTAGAAACTCCTATTATAGAATCTACAGAAGATTTTATAATGAAATCTCCAATAGTAGAAAAAGCAGAAATTTCAATAGTATCTCCAGTGGAAGTTTTGGCCCCTGTTTTAGTAGCTAATAATCCAGCGCCTGAAATAAGTCCAAGAGAAAAGAAAAAACTAAATAAAAAAAGAATTGGATTTAAGAGTTTGTTTTCATTATCTGATGATGATATCGAAGATATATTAAATGAAGAAAAACAACATCCAGACACTATTTATAAAAAAGATAGTGAAGTTAATATAAAAACAGAGCTTCCTATTTATAAAAAATATAAAGATGAATACTTTGAAAAAGAAGAAGTTAAAACTTTTATAAGTGAAGATATACAAAAACAAAATTTAGAAGATTTAAATGAAAATTTAGAAATAAAACCTTATAAAGAAGAAGTTGTTAATGAAATTGAAATTGAAAAAATTGAAGCTCCAATTATAACAAAAGAAAAACAGCATATTACTAAAACTCAAATTGTTTTAAATAATATTATTGGTGAAGAGAAAAATATAGATAATGAAGAAAAAACAAAAGAGCCAGATATTACTAATGAAAATAAAGAAGAATTAGAATTATCAAATACGGCTGAAAATGTTTTTAATGCTTTATCAAATCAGGATACACAAGATGTGTTTTTAACAAAATTTGTTGAAACCGACACATTGGCTTCACTCGAAATAGAAGAGGAAGAAACACAAATTAAAGAAGATTTCTTTAAAATGGATAGCAGTATAGAAGATGAAGAGTCTGTTTTTGAAGAGTATGTATCAGCTGGTGAGATATTTGAAAATCAAATTGATGAAGATATTGATATTATAAGCGAGTTACAATCTTTTAAAACAACACTATCATTTAGAATTCTAGCAGGAATGGTTGGCGCTGTATTACTAAGTATGCTAACTATTTTTGCAACAAGTTCAATTAATCTTCCTTCATTTATAAATCCAATTTCACAGCCAATGATGTTTTATATTGTGAACTTAGTGATTTTATTAGCGGTGCTTATAGCATTTCTTCCAACGATTATTTCCGGATTTCGTGGATTATTTAATCAGCCAACACCGGATAGCTTTATCAGTTTAGGTTGTGTATTAACTGTTTTACAATTAATATTATTTACATTTAATTCAAGTTCTCAACCGCCAAATGAAATGACGATTTTTGCAAGTATTGTTTGTTTTGCACTAGCTTTTAATGCAATAGGAAAAACAATAGCAACAGACAACATTATTAGAAATCTAAAACTAGCATACGCACCTGAGGGAATAAATGTTGGATATATTTTAAAAGATACAGAAGCTTTAAAAAGAATATCAAGAGTTTTAGATAGTAATATGCCAAATATTTTAATATCAAGAAAAACTAGCAATATAACAAATTTTCTACAAGCAGGATTTTCTATTAGTAAAAGTGATGTAGTGGCAAAGAAAACTGTTTTAATTTCATATATTGTAACAGCAATATCTTTTGTTTTAGCTTTTTTTGTATCAAAAGATTTTTTAACTGCTTTTTCTTGTGCAACAGGTGCGGCAGTACTACAAATTCCTTTAGCTCATTCAATGATTGTAAGCGTTCCATCTAGTTTAATGCAAAAAAAATTAAAGCAAGTAGGGGCATTAGTTAATGGCTGGCAAGGAATAGACCAACTATCAAAAACAACGCATGTAACCTTTGATGCAAAGCATTTATTCACAAAAGACTCTATTGTTTTGCAAGGTATTCGCCCAACTAAAATTGATAAATTAGATGCTGCTATTCTTTATGCGTCAAGCGTGTTAATTGCTGAATGTGAAAATCTAAAACCAATTTTTATGCAAGTTATCAAAAATGATACGGATATTTTATACCCAGTAGAATCTTGCGAATACACTCAAAATCAAGGATATGTAGCTTGGGTAAATAAAAGTAGAGTTTTAGTTGGTAACAGACAATTAATGGAAAAATATGATATACAAATTCCAGCTATTAGCGGAGAAGTTTCTTTAGGTGAAAAAAATCAAAAACCAATATATGTTTCTGTTAATGGGCAATTATATGGAGTGTTTGTAGTTAGTTATCATAGAGATAATGAAGTTAAACAAAACTTAGATGTTTTTGTAAAACATTCAAGAAATATTATTTTAACATCAAGAGATTTTAACGTTGATGCAAGATTAGTTGAAAAAATATATGATTTACCATATGAATCAGTTGGTGTTTTAAATCAGCAAGAATTTTTATTAATGCAATCTTTTACAGATTACACATTTGAAACAGAGGCTTGCGTTGCCCATTTAGATAATTTACACTCACTAACGCAAAGTTTTTCAGCTTCTGAGGCTGCAAGAATAGCACAAACAATTTGTTTAGTAGTTCAAAATTTATCGGTTGCAACGGGAAGTATTTTAGCATTATTATTCTCATATTCTTTAACAATTCCTAAAATACCATTATTATCAATTCAATTAATTGCACTAGGCTTTACAGCATTAACACTTGCAACAGCATATATTAAAAAATATTAAACTATAAAAATACGAACCTATTATCGGTTCGTATTTTTTATATTTTAGATAAAAATTCATTTTAAGAGCATCTAGCCTTAAAATTAAATTAAAAAATTAACAGTTTTTTTACTATTGTTATAGAAAATTATAAAAAAAACAGTGTATTTTCATAACTACTCACAGTTGAAAAGAATTATATATTTATAGTACAATTATCTTGTAAAAGATTTATTTTTTTACAAAATATATAAATGAATAAAATCAATATAATTTAAGGGATATGGCCTTAGCGTTTCTACCAAACTACCGTAAATGGTTTGACTATTGATAAAGCAAGAAGTATGCGTTTTTAAAGTTTTAAAATGGCAGGAACTCCTTGTTCTATTAGTATTTGACGAAAACGCTTATTTTAGGTTGTTTTCGTTATTTTATTTTTAAAAGAAAGAAGGGTATTATTATGAAAAAAGTTGGAATTGTTATGGGAAGCGATAGTGATTTATCAGTTATGCAAAAAGCGGCGGATAAACTAAAAAGCTTTGGTATTGAATATGAAATGAGAATTATGTCGGCTCACAGAACTCCTAAAATTGCCTGTGAATTTGCTGAGAATGCTGCAGAAAATGGATTTAGTGCAATTATTGCAGCGGCTGGAAAAGCAGCTCACTTAGCTGGCGTTTTAGCAGCACATACTACACTGCCTGTTATCGGTGTACCAATTAAATCTTCAACTTTAGATGGCCTTGATGCCCTACTTTCAACTGTTCAAATGCCAGCTGGTATCCCTGTTGCAACTGTGGCTATAGATGGCGCTGAAAATGCGGCTATATTAGCAGCTCAAATTATCGGCGTTAGCGATAAAGAAATGGCAAATAAAATTAAACAAGCAAAAGAAGATATGCAAAATGCTGTTATTAAAAAGGATAAGGCTTTAAATAATAAATAAGATAAAAATATAAAAAGTGTAAAGTTAGTAATTAAACTTACAGAGAGGGACGATTAGATATGCAAGATTTTAATCAAAGTTATAAAGAGGCTGGCGTAGACGTTGAGGCTGGATATAAATCAGTTGAACTTATTAAAAAAAGCGTTGAGGCAACTTTTACAAAGGCTGTTTTGAATAGTATTGGCGGATTTGGAGGCATGGTTAAACTAGATTTAAACGGAATTCAAAATCCAGTTTTAGTTTCAGGAACTGACGGCGTTGGAACTAAATTAAAGGTGGCTTTTTTAACTAATAAACACGATACAATAGGAATAGACTGCGTTGCTATGTGTGTAAATGATATAGTTTGTTGTGGAGCAAAACCATTACTATTTTTAGATTATATCGCTTGTGATAAAAATTATCCTGAAAAAATTGCTGATATCGTTCGTGGTATATCTGATGGATGTATTCAAGCTGGCTGTAGTTTAGTTGGTGGTGAAACAGCCGAAATGCCAGGATTTTATTCTGAGGGCGAATATGATTTAGCTGGTTTTTCAACAGGCATTGTCGATGAAGAAAAAATACTAAATAATGAAAATGTTAAAGAAGGGGATATTTTAATTGCCCTTCCTTCAAGTGGTGTTCACTCAAATGGATTTTCATTAGTTAGAAAAGTTTTTAATATTAATTCTGAAAATTTTAAAGATACATATGTTGAAGAATTAAATGATACAATTTTAAACACGCTACTCACTCCAACTAAAATCTATGTAAAGCCAGCACTTGCAGTTTTAGAAAATGTTGATGTTAAATCTATTGCTCATATAACAGGCGGTGGATTTTATGAAAATATTCCAAGAGCACTTCCAAAAACTAAATCAGTTAAAATAAATAAAGACGACGTTAGAGTTTTACCAATATTTAATTTAATTCAAAAAACAGCTGATATTCCAACAGATAATATGTATTCAACTTTTAATATGGGAGTTGGAATGGTTATGATAGTTGATAAAACACAAGTGGAAAAAACACTTTCGATTTTAAAAGATAATGGCGAAGATGCTTATGTTTTAGGAGAAGTTGTTGAAGGTAATGGCGAGGTTATTTTATGCTAAATATAGCAGTTTTAGTTTCAGGCTCAGGCTCTAATTTGCAAGCGATTATAGATGAAAAACTAAAAGGTAATCTTAATAATGTAAATATCTCTTGCGTTGTTTCTAATAAAACTGGAGTTTTCGCCTTAGAAAGAGCAGAAAATCAAGGGATAGACAATAAAGTTTTTCTAAAAAAAGAATATGAAGATCAATCAGCTTGGGAAGATGCATTAATTTCTTATTTAAAAGATAAAAATGTTGATTTAGTGGTTTTAGCAGGTTTTTTAACTATACTTTCTGAAAAATTTGTCGAAAGTTTTACAAATAGTATAATTAATATACATCCTTCGCTAATTCCTGCTTTTTGCGGTGATGGGTTTTATGGCTTAAATGTGCATAAGGCGGCAATAGAAAAAGGCGTTAAAATTTCAGGGGCAACTGTTCATTATGTTGATGCAGGAGTTGACACTGGAAAAATTATAATGCAAAAAGCCGTGGATGTTTTAGATAATGATACACCAGAAACTTTGCAAAAAAGAGTTTTAGAAGAAGCAGAATGGGTTATACTTCCGCTAGCTATTAAAAAAATAGCTGATGATAGGAATAAATAATATAAAAGGATAAAAAAATGATAACTTTAAACGAATACTTACAAAATAAATCATATCCTGGTAGAGGGATTTTCATAGGCAAAAGCGAAGAATATTTAGTTGCGGCTTATTTTATCATGGGCAGAAGTGAAAACAGCAGGAATAGAATTTTTGCAAAAACTGATTTAGGAATTAAAACTATGGCTTTTGATGAATCAAAATTATCAGATCCATCTTTAATAATTTATAATCCAGTTATAAAATATAATGATAATCTAATAGTTACAAATGGAGATCAAACTAACACTATCTATGATTTTCTGCAAAAAGATAGAGGGTTTAACTGCGCTTTAAAAACAAGAGAATTTGAGCCAGATGCTCCAAATTTTACTCCTCGTATTTCAGCTTTAATAACTAAAGACTATTCATTTAAAATGAGTATTTTAAAATCAGATGAAGGCGATAGCAATCATTGTTTAAGATATTTTTATGAGTATAATAATGTTCCTGTCAACACAGGAAGAATAATTCACACATATTTTGATGATGGTAATCCAATACCATCTTTTACAGGCGAGCCAGTTAAGGTTTCGTTTACTGGCGAAATTGAAGAGTTTTCAAATAATTTATGGAATAGTTTAAATAGCGAAAACAAAGTTTCACTATATGTGAATTTTATTAATATGAAAACAAATGAATACACAGTTAAAATAATAAATAAAAACGTGTAGAGAGGATTAGTTTTATGAATGAATTAGTTTTAAAATATGGCTGTAACCCAAATCAAAACCCTGCAAAAATATATATGAAAAATGATGAAAATCTACCGATTACTGTTTTAAATGGCAGAGCCGGTTATATAAATTTACTAGATGCTTTAAATGGCTGGCAATTAGTTAAAGAATTAAAAGAGGCAACAGGCAAAGCAGCAGCAACTTCTTTTAAACACGTTTCTCCAGCTGGCGTGGCTTTAGGTTTAGAATTATCAGATGAAGACAAGCAAGTTTTCTTTGCTGATAAAAATGCAGAGTTTTCTCCAATAGCAGCGGCTTATGTTCGCGCAAGGGGCGCTGATAGAATGTCGAGTTTTGGTGATTTTATTGCTTTAAGCGATGTTTGCGATGAAAGCTGCGCAAGAGTTATTTCTAAAGAAGTTTCAGATGGAGTTATCGCACCAGGCTACACAGATGCCGCTTTAGAAATTCTAAAAAACAAAAGAAAAGGCACATATTTAGTTATTAAAATTGATGAAAACTACACTCCTGAAATAATGGAATCAAAAGAAGTTTTTGGAATTACATTTGAGCAAAAAAGAAACGATATTGTTATAAACGATGAAATATTTTCAAATATCGTAACTAAAAATAAAGAAATCCCAACTGGGGCAAAACTAGATTTACTTTTAGCTATGATTACATTAAAATACACTCAGTCAAACTCAGTTTGCTATGCTAAAAACGGACAAACTATCGGAGTTGGTGCAGGACAGCAATCAAGAATTCATTGTACGCGCCTAGCTGGCGATAAGGCTGATATTTGGCATTTAAGAAGACATCCAAAAGTTTTAGCTTTAGAATTTGTGGATAAAATTTCAAGAGCAGATAGAGATAATGCGATTGATGTTTATATTTCAGATGAATATATGGACGTTTTATCTGATGGCGTTTGGGAAACACGCTTTAAAACAAAACCTAGCATTTTAACAAAAGAAGAGAAAAAAGAATTTATAGCAAGTGTTACTAATGTTTCGCTTTCTTCAGATGCATTTTTCCCATTTGGAGATAATATTTTAAGAGCACAAAAAAGTGGTGTTAAATATATCGCTCAAGCAGGCGGAAGCGTTAGAGATGATAACGTTATAGACACTTGCGATGAATATGATATCACCATGAGCTTTACTGGAATTCGCTTATTCCATCACTAAAATTAAATAAAAAGGAAATTAAAATGAAAATATTAGTTGTTGGTGGCGGCGGTAGAGAGCATGCCATCTTAAAAAATCTTCAAAGTGAAAATGTAGAGCTTTTTTGCGCTCCAGGGAATTCTGGTATTTCAAAAATTGCATCTTGCGTTGATATAAAAATTAATGATATACAAGGCATAGTTGATTTTGCAAAAAATGAA
>CAYJGG010000038.1:0-19539 GCA_964369915.1 uncultured Oscillospiraceae bacterium
GAGAATTTTGATAAACTATTAGAAAAATAATTCAAAATAAAAACTAAGCATAATAGCTTGCTACTCGTAAAGAAACTTTAATAAAATACTAAAAAAATAAGGAATGGCGTTCGCCATTCCTTTATTGTTATAAAAAATCTTCGATTTTTTAAGTATATATCTACTTTTGCATGCCAAAAGTAGCAAAAGCACCGCTTTTTTCAGCACGCCGCGGGGAAAAAGCTCCCTTATGCTATTCGCTCGCTTAACCTTCGCAACCTTTACTTTGTAAATGCTCAGCTTTGCTTTTTTATAAAAAGCAACAGCTCGCTAACTAATTTAAAACAATTAGAGCATATCCCACTCTTATTTTGTACGCTAAAATACCGATTTTCTTATGAAAATCGGTATTTGTTCTTTATAGGTATCTGCTTATATGCTTAGTTTTTTATTTTTATATAGAATATATTTCTTTTGCCTTTTTATATGTTTTTAATATTTTAATATTCTCAATTTCATTTTTTTCTACTTTTAAAATATTCTTATCTAAAACAACAAAGTTTGCCTCTTTTCCTTTTTCTATACTCCCTTTTTTATCTTCTTCAAAATATTGATAAGCTGCATTAATTGTAACTCCTTTTAGAGCCTCGTAAACGCTTATACACTCACTTTGATTAAGCTTTGTTTTATTAATACTCTCTCTTGTTACTGCCGCCTGAATTGTTTCTAGCATATTTGGCATTATAACAGGGGAGTCTTGATGGAAGGTGTACATTATTCCTTTTTTTATAGTCGAATTTGCAGGAGAGATATTTTCGCCTATTTCTTTACCAAAGTTTTGGATATGAATATCCGACCAATATTTTGTATGCGCTATAAAAAAGCTTGTTATTATATTTAATTTTTTAACTTTATCTAATTGATCTTTTTGCAAGAGCTGTGCGTGTATCATAACAGGACGCAAATTGCTTTCTTTATTTTCTAAAGCTATTTCATAACATCTTATCATCTGCTCACATGCCGCATCTCCATTACAATGCACTAATATTTGCACATTTTCGCTTATTGCAGTTTTAAAAAATTTTATAACATCTTCATCTTTAAAAATAGGATATCCAAAATAATTTTCATCGTCTATATAAGGCTTTCTCATCCAAGCAGTTCTTCCTTGAGGTGAGCCATCTAAAAACAACTTGTATCCACCTATCCTAAAATTATTTTTATAATTTTTATAGTTTTTATATTCTTCATCCATTGTTTCTTTGTTTTCAGTTATATCAATATATGCTACTGTGTCTAAATAAAAAGCATTGTTTTCGGCAAAGTTTTTTAATGTATTAAAATCCCCTTTTTTAACTGCCCCATCTTGCGCCATAACTATTCCAAATTTTGCGTATATATCTTGCCCTTTTTTTATTAAATCATTAAGTTTTTTATCATCAGGGGAGCTCATTGAAAACGCAACTTTCATAAATGCTGTTTCTTCTAAATATCCCGTAGGTTTTCCATTTTCGTATTTTTTAATTAAGCCACCTTCAGGAGAAACAGAGTTTTCATCTATATTAAACATTTTTAATCCAGCGGAATTTAAAACGCCCATATGCCCTGATTTATGAGATATTAAAACAGGATTTTTAAATTCATCTAATTCTTTTATACTAGGGTGTTCTTTTTCAGCTAAAAAATTATTATCATACCCAAACCCCACTATCATTTCATTATCACTTAAATTACTAATAGATTTATAATCTTTTAATCTTTTTATTATCTCACTAAAACTTTTTACGCCATTTAAATCCGCAACAGCTAACAGCTTTGCATAAGAAGGCATATGAGAATGAGCATCAATGAAAGCCGGAATCATTGTTTTATTTTCTAAATCAATAATTTCATCACAACTTTTAATTTCATTTTCATTAACATCATTAATATCACCAGCAAACTCAATTATGCCATCTTTAACAATAACACAATTTACTATAATTTCATTATTCATAGTAATAATTTCGCCATTTTTAAATATCTGTTTCATAAAATCACTCTTTCTATATAATAATATATTTTATTATTTACAATATTTTATCATTTTATAGTGTGATTTTCGTGATAAAAAAACTCACCTTTAAAAAGGTGAGTTTTAAATAATCTCAATTATTATAAAGCATTTACATAGTCTTGAGCTAAAGTAACAGCTTTAATTAGAGCATTCGATGTTGCAGTTGAGCCAGCAACAACGTCTGTATCTGCACCATTCGCAACTAATGCAGTCATAAAATCTGAACCTTCAATTAAGAAATCAGCACCGTATCCATCTGATTCAACGTGATCTCTAACTGAAATAGAAGCTACTGTTTTATCTGCATTGAATGTGATATTAGTTTCGATTTCTCCACCGTATCCTTGAGTTACAACTTCAACTTTGATTGTTCCATCTTCGTTTTCTGTATGCGCTACAACACCTTCAAAGATTTCACCGTGAATCGCAACATAAGCCATTCTTTGGAAATCGCCAACAAAAGTGATTGTTGCGCCAGCGATAACATCTCTTGTAGCTATATCATCGCCTGATTGGTTAACAGTTTTAAACATTTCATAAACATCTTCTAATGTCATATTATTAGCTAAAATATAGTCTTCGATAGCTTGGATTTGTTCGCCATAGCTTCTACCACCAGCAATACCATTAAATGATACTCTGTTTGTACCAGCTACATAGCTTCCGTCTGCATATAAACCATGTAAAGCAACTAAATCTTTAACTAGAGTTTCTTCTGTTACAGCTTCTGCACCTGTTTCTTGCGCTAATGCATTGTATGCAATTATAGCTTTGTCCATAGCAACAAGATCTGTACCACCTGTAGCATCGTTAACAAAAGTTAAATCTGCAAAAGTTGTTTCATCTGTTAAAGTTTCAGCAGTAGCTGACACCATAAATTGAGCAGCTGCACCTTCAGCGTAAGCTGGATCATATCCATAAGCTGATAATTTAGTTAAAGTTAAAACTCCGTCAACTTCTTCAATTGTAGCATCTGAAATATTCATTAAATATCCCATAATATCAGTTTTTGAATATTCACCTTCTGTACCTTTATTACGAATTACATCAAATTCTAATTCTGTAATAATTCCATCAGTTGTTGTACCATTGAAAATGAATGTATCATTTTTAGGGTTACCACTTGAAGTAGTTCCTTTCATTTCATATTCTGTAGTAAATGTTTCCACTACTGCATCTGTTGTTTGTGTTGTTTGTGTTGTTTGTGTTGTTTCTTCTGTTGAAGTTGAGCAAGCAACTAAAGAAGTTGATAGCGCTAAAGCTAACATTAAAGCAATTATTTTTTTCATTTTGTTCTCCTGTATATTTTCATTCGTTAGTTATTTAACTAACTTTAGCCATTTTATCATCAATATAGTATTTTTTCAATGTAAAAAACAGTATTTTTAGTGTTAATTTCTGTATTATTTTACAGCTTTAAACATTTTTTGTGTAATAAATCTATTAATATTGCCCCAAGCGGCGCAGTGATTAATATCGAAACAACCGAAACTGTTAAAATTAAATCTCCATTTTCTATTCCCATCGCTAAAGGAAGTCCTCCGATTGCTGCTTGAACCGTTGCTTTTGGGATATATGAAACCGCACAAAACAGTCTTTCTTTTTTATTTAAATTAGAACCTACACAGCTTATAAAAACACCTAAAACTCTACATAATGTTACAATTAATATTAAAACAACACTTGTAAAGCCTGCAAACTTTACGTATTCAATATTAACACTAGCTCCTACTAAAACAAACAATATCACTTCAAACACAACCCATAATTTAGAAAACTTTAAAGATAATCTAGGTGCTAAATTTATGTTTTTAACTGAGATAACAGCTCCTAAAACCATTATAGATAACAGCGCTGAATATGAAAATAAATCTTCAAAATGCACTAAAACAAATGCTGTGGAAAGTAAAATAATAATTTTAGTTGTATCCCTAATATGAACTTTTTTAAAAAAGGAATCAAATATTAATCCGATAATTATTCCTATAATTATTCCTAAAATTATCGAAATAGGAACTTGTATAAAATTATTTACTGTTATATTTTCGCCTAATGCTAAAGAAGAAAAAGCTGTGAAAAGGATTATAACAAAAACATCATCAACAGATGCTCCTATCATAACTAATTGCGGAACACCCTTATCTTTTCCGTATCCTTCATCAATTAAATTAAGCATTTTAGGAACAATAACAGCAGGAGATACAGCCGCTATAACCGAGCCTAATAAAGCTGCTTCTATATGTGATATATTAAAAAATAATGGCGCTATAAGAGTTGTTGCAATTATTTCAATAATAGCTGGAACAAAGCAAATTAAAACTGCGACACTTCCAGATTCTTTTAATTTTTTAATATTTAAATTAAGCCCTGCTCTAATTAGAATAATTATTAAAGCAATCTGTCTTAAATCAGATGAAATCATTAAAACACTTTCGCTTAATCGCCCTAACCCAGATGGACCTAAAAGTATTCCAGCTAGTAGCATACCTATTAATGGAGGAAGTTTTAGCATTTTAAAAACTGTGCCAAACCCTATTCCAAATATTAAAATTAATGCAAATGAAAACAGCATATTTTCTCCAAACTTTATTTTATCTTTAAATTAATTTTTAAATTTTATCTAACTAAATTATTATAGCTTAATTTTATGTTTTATGCAAATTGAAGCCATTATTTTTAATTATTATTTATATTATTTTTTTTATTCTAATTAAAATTAAAACATAAAAAAACTCCCCTATAGGGGAGTTTTTTGTTTTTATAAAATTCTATGCTTAAACCAATTCAATGATTGCCATTTCTGCTGCGTCACCACGACGAGGACCAATTTTGATGATTCTTGTGTAACCACCATTGCGGTCTGCGTAGTTTGGAGAAATTTCGTCAAAAACTTTTTTAGCTACATCTTGTTTTGTGATATAGCTATACACTTGACGTCTAACGTGTAGTGTATCTGTTTTGCCGAGTGTAATCATTTTTTCAGCCACCGATCTAACTTCTTTTGCTCTTGTAACTGTAGTTTCAATTTTACCATTTTCTAGTAAATATGTTACCATAGCTCTCATCATAGCTCTGCGGTGGTCGCTGGTTCTGCCTAACTTTCTTTTACCTGGCATGTGAGTCACTCCTTTACTTTATGGACTATTCTTCTTCTTTTGGAAATTTATAGCCTAGAGAAGCTAATTTATGCATAACTTCTTCAAAGCTCTTTCTTCCTAAGTTTCTAACTTTCATCATTTCGCTTTCAGTTTTATTCACTAGATCTTCTACTGTATGAATACCTGCGCGTTTTAAACAGTTGAATGAGCGTACTGATAAATCAAGATCTTCAATAGTCATTTCTAATGTTTTCTCTTGTGTAGTTTCATCTTTTTCAACCATTTTAGGAAGTTCAACATCGTTTGATAAACCAACGAACAGATTTAAGTGTTCTATAAGAATTCTAGCACCAATGCTCATTGCTTCATTTGCATTAATAACACCATTGGTCCAAACTTCAACTGTCAATTTATCATAGTCAGTGATTTGTCCAACACGAGTGTTTTCTACAGAATAGTTTACCTTTAAAACTGGTGTAAAGATACTATCGACTGGTAATACACCTAGTGTTGAGTGTTCTTGTGATTTTTTAGATTTATCAACCGGTATATATCCTCTACCTCTATCGAAAGTTAGCTCCATAATTAAGCTTGCTCCCTCACTTAAGGTTGCTATATGCCAATCTGGATTTAGAATTTCGATATCAGAGTCTGCCTCTATTGATGACGCAGTAACAACGCAAGGACCAGTAGCATTAATTCTAACTGTCTTTGCTTCTTCACTGTATAATTTTGCTGTTACACCTTTAACATTTAAAACTATTTCAGTCACATCTTCTTTGATGCCGCTTACATAAGTGAACTCATGTAAAACGCCATCAATTTTAATGTTTGTTACAGCCACACCAGGTAGAGATGAAAGAAGGATTCTTCTTAAAGAATTTCCAAGTGTAGTTCCAAAGCCTCTTTCAAGTGGCTCCACAACGAACTTGCCATAATGACCATCTTCTGATACTACTGCTGTTTCTATTTTTGGTTTTTCGATTTCTATCATTTTTAAACCCTCCTAAATTACAACTAAGGCTGCTAAACTTATGCATTCCCGATGCTGGGGGTGGGTTATTTTGAGTAAAGCTCAACTATTAGTTGTTCATTAACATCAAAGTCTAGCTCTGCTCTTACTGGTCTTGCTACAACTTTGCCTTCAAATGAGGCTTTTTCTCTTTTTAAGAATGAAGGAGTTATTTTATCTCCGTTTACTTCTAAAAGATTTTTAAATTTAGTTGTTTGCTTTGATTTTTCGCAAACACTTACAACATCGCCAACTTTTACTGAGTATGAAGCGATATCAACTTTTGAGCCGTTTACAAGGAAATGACCATGACTTACAAGTTGTCTTGCTTCTCTTCTTGTGCTAGCAAAGCCTAATCTGAATACAACGCTGTCTAGTCTTAACTCTAAAAGTTCTAATAAAACTTCACCAGTAATACCATGAGCTTTTTCAGCTCTTTCATAGTATTTTCTGAATTGTTTTTCTAAAACTCCGTAAACAAATTTAACTTTTTGTTTTTCGTTAAGCTGAATTCCGTATTCACTTTGTTTTCTTCTGTTTGGTTTTGGGTTTCTTTTAGTTTCTTTGTGAATGCCTAAAACTGTAGGAGAAATACCTAGAGTTTTGCATCTTTTTAAAATAGGTGAGCTATTTTTTGCCATTTTCAGTAATCCTCCTTATATGCGTCTTCTTTTTGGTGGACGGCATCCGTTGTGTGGTATTGGAGTAACATCTTTAATCATATTTACTTCTAATCCAGCTGCTTGTAGAGCTCTAATAGCTGATTCTCTACCTTGACCTGGACCTTTTACATACACTTCAACTGTTTTCATGCCGTGTTCCATTGCTGCTTTAGCTGCTTGCTCAGCAACTAGTTGTGCAGCGTATGGAGTCGCTTGTCTTGAACCTTTAAATCCTAGACCGCCTGCACTCGACCAAGAAATTGCATTGCCTTGAATATCAGTAATTGTAACAATTGTATTGTTAAATGTAGACTGAATATGAGCTGCACCGCGCTCAATGTTTTTACGCTGTACTCTTTTACGAGTAGCTGTCTTTTTAACTGCCATTTAGCACATGCCTCCTTATTTCTTTTTGTTAGCAACAGTCCTTTTTGGACCTTTTCTAGTTCTAGCGTTAGTTTTTGTTCTTTGACCTCTAACTGGTAAACCTTTACGGTGTCTAACACCACGGTAGCAACCAATTTCAATTAGTCTTTTGATATCTAATGCTGTTTGTCTTCTAAGATCGCCCTCAACTGTTACATTTTGTGCTTCTATTTGTTCTCTTAATGCCTGTACTTCGTCATCTGTTAAATCTTTTACCCTTGTGTCTGGATTTACTCCAGCTTTTGCAAGTAATTTGTGTGAAGTAGATAAACCTATACCATAAATATAAGTTAGACCTATTTCAACTCGCTTTTCTTTTGGTAAGTCAACACCTGATATACGAGCCATATACAGTACCTCCTGTTAGTATAACTGTCAATTAACCTTGACGTTGTTTGTGTTTTGGATTTGTGCAGATTACCATAATGCGACCGTGGCGTTTGATAACCTTGCATTTTTCGCACATTGGTTTAACGGATGGTTTTACCTTCATAATCGTAACCTCCTCATAAATGCTGTTTATTTAGAGCGCCATGTAATGCGCCCTTTTGTTAAATCGTAAGGTGACATTTCAACTGTTACCTTATCGCCGGGTAATATTCGAATGAAATTCATTCTAAGTTTTCCTGAAATGTGAGCTAACAAACGGTGACCATTTGCAAGTTCCACTTGGAACATAGCATTCGGCATTGCCTCAATTACTGTTCCTTCAACTTCAATTACATCATCTTTAGCCATGTATTCCTCCTAAAAAGATAAAACTATTAATAGCTTTTTTTAGATGCTTATTATACTTTCTAGCTTCTTTGTGTATGTTATAATCAGTGATTTTTATATGTTTAATCTTTTTTCTTTTTGGGTTTTCTAATTTTCTTATCTTCCCATCACAAAGATAAACATAATCACCTTCTAGCTCAACAACACAGAAATAACTATCCTTGTCTCGCCCTTTTAAAGATTTCACTACACTTCCTATTTCTAGTTTCATAATAAAAACCTCTATGGCATTGTTAAAATCACTGGTCCTTGTGCTGTTATAGCAACAGTATGCTCAAAATGAGCAGAAAGTTTTGAATCCAGAGTTTTAACAGTCCAGCCATCAGGCAAAACTTTAACTTCATGTGTTCCCTCGTTAATCATAGGCTCTATTGCTATTGTCATGCCTGGGGCAAGTCTTACGCCTCTTCCCGCTATGCCTACATTTGGCACTTCAGGTTCTTCATGAAGATTTTTTCCAATACCATGGCCTATAAACTGACGAATAACTCCATATCCGTTTTTTTCTGCATGAGTTTGAATTACATGTCCAATATCACCTATCCTGTTTCCTACAACACATTGCTGTATTGCAAGTTCAAGACATTCCTTTGTAACATTTAATAGTCTCTGTGCAGAATCTGTAACAGTGCCCACCGTAAAGGTGTAAGCATTGTCACCGTGAAAGCCATTTATATTAGCTCCCACATCGACACTTACGATATCACCATTTCTTATAATGGTTTTTTTAGAAGGAATTCCATGTATAACTTCATCATTGATGGATATACATGCGCTTCCTTTAAAGCCGCCATATCCTAAAAAACTTGGTTTTGCACCTTGTGATATTATAAAGTCGTGGATAATTTTATCAAGCTCATAAGTGCTCATTCCTGCATTAATATTTTCGCCTGCTACTTTTAACGCCTGAGCGCTAATTTTTCCCGCTAGCTTCATTTTTTCAATATCCGCTAAACTCTTAATATTAATCACTGAACTAAACTCCTAATACTTTTAAAATTGCATCTGTTATTTCACTAACAGCACCTGTACCATTAACGCTAACATATTTTCCTTGATTTGTATAATAACCTTTTAAAGGAGCTGTTAAATTATTATAATTTTCCAGTCTTGCTTTAACAGTTTCTGGTTTATCATCATCTCTTATGATAAGGTTTTTACCACAAACATCGCAAATTCCTTCAATTTTTGGTTTTTTATAAACAATATGATATGAAGCACCGCATGCGCAAGCTCTTCTGCCGCTAATACGAGTGATAATATCCTCATCATTAACAACTATATCAACTGCTTTATCAATTCTAATACCCATTTCATCAATAGCACTAGCTTGATTGATTGTGCGAGGAACTCCATCTAAAACGAAACCGTTTTTAGCATCATCTTCGCTCAATCTATCTTTTATAATTCCAATGATAACATCATCTGGAACTAAATCTCCCGCATCTATAAAACTTTTAGCTTTTTTTCCAAGCTCAGTACCATCTTTAATTGCTGCACGCAAGATATTACCAGTTGATATAGTTGGGATGTTTAATTTTTCACAGATTATTTCTGCTTGTGTGCCTTTGCCGGCGCCTGGAGCACCTAATAAAACAATGTTCATATTAAAACTCCTATTCACTATAGCTCTTTATTCTAAGAAACCTTTATGATGTCTCATAACCATTTGGCTTTCTAGTTGTCTTGAAACTTCTAGCGCAACACCTACTACGATAATTAGCGATGTACCACCAAGCTGGATATTAGTGCCAGTTACATTACCTATAAATATAGGTGAAATAGCAACTACTACTAAGAACATTGAGCCGATAAATGTAATTCTTTTAATCACATTTGCTATGAAATCTTCAGTATTTTTACCTGGTCTAAATCCTGGGATTGTACCATTATTTTTACGAAGATTGTTTGCAATTTCCATTGGATTATATTGTGTTTGAACGTAGAATGTGTTAAATCCAAAGATTAATAAACCGTATATAACAGCATATAAAATGCTATCATAGTTAAATATTCTTAAGAATTCACTCCAGAATTCACTGTCAATTTGGAAAAAGCTGATTATAGTGCCTGGAAGGCTAACTATAGCACCTGCAAAGATGATTGGCATAACACCAGACATATTTACTTTAATTGGTAAAAATGTGTTTTGTCCGCCCATCATTTTTCTTCCAACAACACGTTTTGCGTATTGGATTGGAATTCTTCTTTCACCATTACTTAATATTACTGCAAATGCGATTGCAAGAACAGTTAGTATTAATAAAATAGGAACTAAGAAGAAGTTTTGTGTTACTTGATTTTCAACTGCATCTACTAGTAAACCATACATCATAGCAGCAGCGCCAGGTAATCCTGAGATAATACCTGAGAAAATGATGATTGAAATACCGCTTCCGATACCTTTTGCATCAATTTGTTCACCAAGCCACATAACAAGCATTGTACCTGCTAAGAATACTAGAATGATAACTACAGCTGTAAATATTCCTTCAAGCCCATCTGTGTAGCTAAGAGCATTTTGAGCTCTTAATACATAGTAGTACATGATAGCTAATAAAGTACCAATACCTGCACCTACATATCTAGTGATTTTTGCTATTTTCTTTCTACCTTCTTCGCCTAGTTTTGATAGCGTTTCTAAATAAGGAATCGCTATTGTTAATAGTGTCATAATGATAGAAGCATTAATATAAGGAATAACCCCTAAAGCGAATAGAGTAACATTTGCAAAAGCGCCGCCGCTAAGCGTGTTTAGGTAGCTAAACATAAAGTCGTCGCCTGATCCTACCATAGCTTGTATTGCAGCTGGATTAACAAAAGGAACTGGTATTTTAGCACCTATTCTGTAAATTACAATAACCATTATTGTGAAAATAATTTTCTTACGTAATTCTTCTATTTTCCACGCATCTTTAAAAATTTTGAACACTCTATTTCACCTCAGCTTTCCCGCCTGCTTTTTCGATTTTCTCTTTAGCAGTAGCAGTAAAAGCTTTAAGTTCAACAGTTAAAGGTTTTGTTAATTCGCCATTTCCTAAAACTTTGATACCATCTTCCACTTTTTTTACTAATCCGCTAGCTATTACAGCAGCTTCATCTACAACACTGTTAGCTTCAAATCTTTCTTCAAGATCGCTAATTTTAATTGTAGCATATACTGTTGCGAAAAGTGAGTTGTTAAAACCGATTTTTGGAAGTCTTCTTTGTAGTGGTAATTGACCACCTTCAAAGCCTGCCTTTTTAGCGCCTGAACGAGCTTTTTGACCTTTGTGGCCAAAGCCTGCAGTTTTACCGTTACCACTTCCGTGACCACGGCCTTTTCTTTTAGCAGCTTTTTTAGAACCAGCTGCTGGTTTTAGTTCATGAAGCATCATATTGTGCACCTCCCTGTTTATTAGTTAGTAACTTTTACAAGGTGTGAGATTTTATTAATCTTACCTTTAGTTGCAGCATTATCTGGCTGAGTAGTTACATCACCAATTTTTCTAAGACCTAGTGCAGATGCACAAGCTTTTTGATTTTGTAAACGTCCTGCTAAACTTTTTACTAATTTAATAGTAACTGTATTACCTGCTACAGCTTTTTCACTAGCAGCTTTTTTTGCTACTGGTTTTTCAGCTACTGCTTTTTTTGCTGCTGGCTTTTTAGCTTCAGCTTTAACTTCGCCTTCAGCTTTTTTTGCTGCTGGTTTTTTAGCTGCTGGTTTTTTTTCAGCAGTTTTTGTTTCACCTTCAGCTTTTTTAGCCGCTGGTTTTTTAGCTGCTGGTTTTTTCTCAGCAGTTTTTGTTTCGCCTTCAGCTTTTTTAGCCGCTGGTTTTTTTGTTGTTTTCTTAGCAGGAGCTTTTTCTGCTAATTCATCTTTTTTGATTTCATCAGTCATTATAAAGTTCCTCCTTAACCTAAGATTGTTTTAACATCAAGGCCACGAAGTTCTGCAACTTCTTTTAAGCTTCTAACTGATGTTAAACCTTGAACTGTTGCCGCAACAACGTTCCCTGGATTTCTTGATCTTAAAGATTTTGTTCTAATATCTTTAATACCAGCCGCTTCTAAAACAGCTCTTACTGCACCACCTGCGATAACACCAGTACCTTGAGGCGCTGGGCGCATTAGGATTCTAGCAGCGCCAAAAGCGCCAACTGTTTCATGCGGAATTGTTGAACCTTTAAGAGAAACTCTTACTAGGTTTTTTCTTGCGTCTTCAACACCTTTACGGATAGCCTCTGGAACTTCAGCTGCTTTACCGATGCCATAGCCAACGATACCATCGCCGTTACCAACAACGATAAGCGCTGAGAATTTCATAACACGGCCGCCTTTAACGGTTTTTGATACGCGGTTTATTGATACAACCTTTTCTTGAAGGTCTAATACACTTGCGTCTATTCTTTCCATTATTTCCTCCTACAGCACTAAGCCGCTCTCACGAGCACCCTCTGCTAAAGCTTTTACACGTCCATGATAGATATAACCACCACGATCAAACACTACTGTTGTAATGCCTTTTTCCATTGCTGCTTTACCAACTGCAACACCAACTGCTTTTGCAGCTTCAATGTTTCCACAGTTGCCTTCAAATTCTTTACTCATTGTTGAAGCAGAAACTAGTGTTACACCAGTTACATCATCAATAATTTGAGCATAAATATGTTTCGCTGAACGGAAAACATTTAGACGAGGACGAGCAGCAGTACCGCTAATTTTAGCACGAACTCTTCTGTGTCTTTTTAGTCTTGCTTTATTACTATTTGGCTTTTTAACCATTTTTGCTCACTCCTTTACTATTTACCTTTACCAGCTTTACCTTCTTTGCGGATTACTACTTCGCCAGCATAACGGATACCTTTACCTTTGTAAGGCTCTGGTGGACGTTTTTCGCGAACTTCAGCTGCAAATTGGCCAACTTTTTGTTTATCGATACCGATAATTTTAATTTTGTTAGCATCTGGTACTTCGATTTTAATATCATCTGTTTCAGATACAATTACTTGATGTGAATATCCAAGGTTCATAACAAGGTCTTTACCTTGCTTTGCAACTCTGTAACCAACACCTAGTACTTCAAGATCTTTTACAAATCCTTCTGAAACACCGATAATCATATTAGAAATAAGTGTTCTGGTTAATCCATGTAGTGATCTTGATTCTGCTACATCGTCTGGACGAGACACTAAAACTTCGTTTCCTTCAACAACTATTGTCATTTTAGGGCTGAAAGTGGAATTTAGTGTTCCTTTAGGGCCAGTTGCTGTAAGAGCGTTTCCTTCTAATGTTACTGTTACACCAGCTGGAATAGCTATGGGTTTTCTTCCTATTCTCGACATACTATTTACCCCCTACCATACAAAAGCGAGAACTTCGCCGCCCACATTTTCTTTGCGAGCTTTTTTATCTGTCATTACGCCTTTTGGTGTTGAAACGATAGCAGTTCCTATTCCTTTTAACACTTTTGGCATATCTTCGCAGCTAGTATAGATACGAAGACCTGGTTTTGATATTCTTCTTAGTCCTGTAATTACAGGAGCATTTGTTTTTGTGTATTTCAGTGTGATTGTGATAACACCTTGTTTACCGTCTTCAGCCACTGTAAAACTTTTAACATAACCTTCATCAACAAGAATTTGAGCTATAGCTTTTTTCATGTTGGATGCAGGAATGTCTACTGTTGCATGTTTTGCTTTACTTGCGTTTCTAACTCTAGTTAGCAAATCTGCAATTGGATCAGTAATATTCATACTTCTTGCCTCCTTAAAAATTTAAAAAACTTACCAGCTTGCTTTTCTTACGCCAGGAATTTGACCTTTGTAAGCTAATTCTCTAAAACAAATACGGCATACTCCGTATTTTCTTAGATAAGCGTGTGGTCTGCCACAGATTTTACATCTGTTGTATGCTCTTGTTGAAAATTTAGCTTCACGTTGCTGTTTTTGCTTCATAGCGGTTTTAGCCATAATAAATTTCCCCCTTAGTTTGCAAATGGAGCGCCTAGAGCTTTTAATAAAGCTTTAGCTTCTTCATCTGTGTTTGCTGTTGTAACGAATGCAATATCCATACCGCGAATAGCATCGATTTTATCATATTCGATTTCAGGGAAAATTAATTGCTCTTTAATACCGAATGAGTAGTTTCCTCTACCATCAAAGCTGTTAGCATTGATACCGTGGAAGTCACGTACCCTTGGTAGTGCAACGTTGAATAACCTGTCAACGAATTCATACATTTTTGCGCCTCTTAGTGTTACTTTAACACCGATTGGCATACCTTCACGAAGTTTAAAGTTCGCTACTGATTTTTTTGCTTTACATATAATTGGTTGTTGACCTGTGATTTTTTTGATATCACTAACAACTGCTTCTATGATTTTTGAGTTTTCTTTTGCTTCTGAGCAACCTACGTTGATAACTATTTTATCAAGTTTTGGAATTTGCATAACTGATTTGTATCCAAATTCTTTCATAAGTGCAGGAGCAACTTCTTTTACATATAATTCTTTTACATTAGACATATTCTATTACTCCCTTCTTATACTACAGCACTACAGTGCTTGCAAACGCGAACTTTTTTGCCGCCTTCGATTTTGTGTGAAACTCTTGTTGGTTTTTGGCATTTAGTGCAAACTAGCATAACTTTTGATGCATATAATGCGCCTTCTGCTTCAACCTTACCACCTGTTTCGCCTTGTCTTCTTGGTTTAACGTGTTTTGTAACTTTGTTTAAACCTTCAACAATAACTTTACCCTCTTTTGGGCTAACAGCTAGCACTTTGCCGGTTTCACCACGGTCTTTACCGCTGATAATTTTAACAGTATCACCGGTTTTAACATGAACTTTTTTATTCATTTTAAACTCTCCTTATAGTGATTCCGGTGCAAGGCTTAATATTTTTAGGTAACCTTTTTCACGAAGTTCTCTCGCTACAGGTCCAAAAATACGAGTGCCTCTCGGATTTTTATCTTCTCTTATGATAACAGCTGCGTTTTCATCAAAACGAATGTATGAACCGTCTTCACGGCGAACACCAGTTTTTGAACGAACTATAACAGCTTTAACAACTTCACCTTTTTTAACAACGCCGCCTGGAGTTGTCTTTTTAACGGATGCAACGATTACATCGCCGATATTTGCATATCTTCTGCGAGTACCGCCTAGAACACGGATACACATAATTTCTTTTGCACCTGTGTTATCAGCAACCTTTAAATAGGTCTGCATTTGTACCATAGTACGCGTCCTCCTTTTTAACTTAAGCGATTATTTCGCTTTTTCTACTATCTTAACAAGTCTCCAGTTTTTATCCTTTGATATAGGGCGTGTTTCCATAATTTCCACACGGTCACCTATGCCGCACTCATTATTTTCATCATGAGCTTTGAATTTTACTGTGTATTTAACAATCTTTTTATATAAAGGGTGTTTTACTTTATCTTCGATAGCAACTACAATTGTTTTATCCATTTTATCTGAAACAACTGTTCCTATTTTTGTTTTTCTTAAACTACGAGTCATTATTGGTATCCTCCCCTTTATTAATTTTCAAGACTGCTTAAAACAGTGTTTATTCTTGCAATATCTTTTTTTACGGCTTTAATTCTAATTGGATTTTCAAGCTGATTGATAGCATGTTGAAAACGAAGGTTGAATAACTCCGATTTTAGATCTTTTAATTTTTGGTTCAGCTCTACGGCTGATAAATTGCGAAGTTCACTTGCTTTCATACTATTCACCTGCCTCTTCTTGTTCTTTAACTACAAACTTGCATTTTATAGGAAGTTTGTGCATAGCAAGACGCATAGCTTCTCTTGCTAGTTCTTCTGATACGCCGCCGATTTCGAACATTATTCTGCCCGGTTTTACAACAGCTACCCAATATTCAGGACTACCTTTACCTGAACCCATTCGAGTTTCAGCTGGTTTTTCTGTAATTGGTTTATCTGGGAATATTTTGATCCAAACTTGACCGCCACGTTTGATGTAACGAGTCATTGCGATACGCGCAGCTTCGATTTGGTTTGAAGTAATCCAAGCTGGTTCTAGCGCTTGTAGTCCGAATTGTCCGTAAGATACAGTGTTACCACGTGTAGCCTTACCTGTTAGGCGGCCTCTGTGCACTCTACGGTATTTAACTCTTTTTGGTAAAAGCATTACTTTTTACCTCCTTCTTTACGAGGTTTTGCACCTTTTAGTACTTCTCCTTTGTAAATCCAAACTTTAACACCAACTTTACCAAAAGTTGTATCTGCTTCTGCAAATCCGTAATCGATATCTGCACGAAGTGTTTGTAGTGGGATTGTACCTTCATGGTAGTGCTCTGTTCTAGCAATATCAGCACCGCCTAAACGACCTGAAACTGCTGTTTTAATGCCTCTAGCGCCTTGACGCATTGCTCTTGACATGCAAGATTTCATAGCTCTTCTAAAAGCTACACGTCTTTCAAGTTGAGCTGCAATGTTTTCAGCTACTAATTGTGCATTAGAATCTACTTGTTTAACCTCTGTGATGTTTAAAATAACTTCATCAGCTGGTCTGTTGATTTGTTTTGCTATTTGAATTTTTAATTTTTCTATTTCAGCTCCTTGACGGCCTATAACCATACCAGGTTTTGCTGTGAAAATATTGATTCTTACTACTTTTGAATCTCTTTCAATCTCAATTTTAGCTACACCGGCAGTGTAAAGTTGAGCTTTGAGAACTTTTCTTATATTGTAGTCTTGTACTAGTGTATCACCGAATTCTTTCTTTGATACAAACCAGCGAGAATCCCAGTCTTTTATTACGCCAACACGTAAACCGTGTGGATTAACTTTTTGTCCCATAGCTTCCTCCTTAACCTTCGATTTTTGTTTCTTTAAGAACAATCGTCATGTGAGATGTTCTTTTAAGAATTCTAAATGCTCTACCTTGTGCTCTTGGCATAACTCTTTTAAGAGTAGGGCCAGGTGTTACAAAGCATTCAGCCACATATAGGCTGTCTTTGTCCATTTGATTATTGTGTTCCGCATTAGCCATAGCTGACTTCACCAATTTTAGTAAAGGTTCGCATGCAGCCTTTGGAGTGTGCTTTAAAATAGCTAAAGCTTCTTCGCAAGGCTTATTTCTGATAAGATCCATAACGATCTGTACCTTTCTAGGCGCTATGCGGGCGTGTCTTAAATGTGCCCTTGCTTCCATAATGTTACTCTCCTTTTACTACCTTGATGATTTTGAACCAGCGTGGCCACGGTAAGATCTTGTAGGTGCAAATTCACCTAGTTTGTGTCCTACCATATCTTCTGTTACATACACTGGTACATGTTTTCTTCCGTCATGTACTGCAAATGTGTGTCCTACAAAGTCTGGAAAAATTGTTGATGAACGGCTCCAAGTCTTTAAGACTCTTTTTTCGCCAGCCTCGTTCATTTCTCTAACTCTTTTAAGAAGAACAGGTTGCACGAAAGGGCCTTTTTTAATACTTCTACCCATATCTTAATTACTCCTTTTCTAACCGTTACGACGTCTAACAATGAATTTGTCAGATGCTTTGTGTTTTTTTCTTGTTTTGTATCCAAGTGTTGGTTTACCCCAAGGTGTTACAGGACCTGAACGTCCGATTGGGCTCTTACCTTCACCACCACCGTGTGGGTGATCAACTGGGTTCATTACAGAACCACGAACTGTTGGTCTTATACCCATGTGACGTTTTTTACCAGCTTTACCGATTTTAACGTTATCATGGTCAGTGTTTGAAACTTGACCAACTGTTGCCATACAGTTGTTTGGAACATTTCTTTGTTCGCCTGATGGTAGACGGATTAGACCGTATTTACCTTCTTTAGCGATTAATTGTGAGAAGTTACCAGCTGAACGAACTAATTGTCCGCCTTTACCTGGGTATAACTCGATGTTGTGTACTACTGTACCAACTGGGATAGCTGAGATTGGCAGGGCATTACCTGGTTTAATATCAGCGTTTGGTCCATTCATTACTGTATCACCAACTTTTAAACCAACTGGAGCGATAATGTATGATTTAACACCATCTTCATATTGGATTAAAGCGATGAATGCGCTTCTGTTTGGATCGTATTCTAATGTAAGCACTGTTGCTGGTACATCAAATTTAGTTCTTTTAAAGTCGATAACACGATATTTTGTTCTGTTACCGCCACCGTGATGGCGAACAGTTATGCGACCTGTGTTATTACGGCCTGCATGTTTTTTCATTGGCTCCAGAAGACTTCTTTCTGGGCTAACTTTTGATAGAGCCGAGTAATCCGTTGTTGTCATATTACGACGAGACGGAGTGGTCGGTTTATACTTTTTAATAGCCATTTAGGTTCTCTCTCCTTATGAGTTTTTTTGCGAGAAACAGTCTGTGCTGCCTCCCATACTTAAAAGCGCCTTTATAAATTTAGTTAAGGCGGTTTATATTAAAAGGTTTTTTTATTAGTTCATACCATCGAAGAACTCAATACCTTTTGAATCAGCAGTTAATGTTACGATTGCTTTTTTAGTTGCAGCAGTGTAACCACCTTTGATTCCTTGTCTTCTAAATCTACCACGAACTGAAATCGTGTTAACTTTTGAAACTTTTACTCCAAATAATTCTTCAACTGCTTTTGCAATTTGGAATTTGTTAGCATCTTTTGCTACTTGGAATGTGTATTTTTTATCAGCTAAACCCTTCATTGAGTTTTCAGTGATAATTGGTTTTATAATAATATCTTGAGCAAATGTCATTATGCGAATACCTCCTCAAGTTTTTTTGCAGCTGCAAGGCTTACAACTAAAGTTTTAGCGTTTACTGTATCGTATGTGTTCATTGTTGTTGCAACTGTTGTTTGTACACCAGGAATGTTTCCAGCTGACTTAACAACCTTCTTGTTTGCAACATCTTGAATCATAAGAGTTTTTCCGCTTACTTTTATGTTTTCAAGCATTTTGATAACTGCTTTTGTTGAGTAATCTTCGATTTTAAAATCGTCAACGATTACTAAGTTGCCAGATGCAACTTTTGCTGAAAGAGCTGAGCATATAGCTAGTCTTTTAACTTTTTTATTTAGTGTGTAGCTGTAGTCTCTTGGTTTTGGTCCTAGAGCAACACCACCGTGTGTCCAGTGTGGAGCACGTGTAGAACCTTGTCTTGCACGGCCTGTACCTTTTTGTCTCCAAGGTTTAGCACCACCACCACGAACTTCTGCACGAGTTAATGTAGAATGTGTTCCTTGTCTTTTATTAGCAAGGAAGTTTACAACTGCCATGTGCATAACTTTTTCGTTTGGTGTAATACCGAAAACGGCATCTGAGAGCTCAACAGTGTCAACTTTTTTTCCGTTAATGTCTAAAACATCAAATTTTGCCATCTTGTCTTCCTCCCTTAAGCCTTAACGCTGTTTGTTAGCATTACGATTCCGCCTTTAGCACCTGGAATAGCACCTTTAACAGCTATAAGATTATTTTCTGTATCAATTTTAACAACTGATAAATTTTGAATAGTTACTCTTTCTGCACCTAAGTGACCTGGTAATTTTTTACCTTTGAACACTCTTG
>CAYJGG010000039.1:0-19158 GCA_964369915.1 uncultured Oscillospiraceae bacterium
CTATAAAGGGTGAACCATTTTAAATTAAGTAATAAAATATATTATTTCATTTCCATTAATTCAATTATTGCTCCATCTTTTTTAACAAAGCATAGATAACTATCGCCATTATCCATTTTTGGAACGATAACTTCGTCAGCTAAAGCAACATATTTTTCAATAGAGTCAACTTTTGCCGCAACGTGAACGTCGTAGTGCATAGATTCTGGGAAAACTGAGCCTGGTAAAAATCTAACATATTCTATAGCAAACGGGCTTTTTTCAGGAGGAGTAACATAAATGCCAGCTCCTTCAACATGAATTTCGCCTTCTTTTGATTGTGTAGTAGGTACGCCGATGTGTATAATTTCAAACATAGTCTAAAATCTCCTTTAATTATAATTATTAATTGATTAAGCAGCTATTTTATCTTTATTTAAAGATGCTTCATAGGCTCCTCTTATTTTTATTGTTAAAAAGCCCCAAACTAGACCAAATACGCAGTAGAATAATTCAACAGCTCCAAATGCTAAGAAGTTGCCTGCAAATTCAGGCGCAACAGCAGGAGAGCCTGCTATGTATCCCATAATTCCAAAATAAGCGCCAGCGCCTATAAATAAAGCAGGAACATAGCTTAGAATTTCAACTCTTTCACAGTAGATAGTTGGTACAACTAATAAGAATACTGCAACTGGAACACCAAAGAAACCAAGTCCAGCACCTGATAAAGTACCGCCAAGAGTCATAATTCCAATAGAAACGCCTATACCGATAGCGTAAGCGATAAATCCTTTAATACCGCCTTTAACATCACAGCCGCCCAAAAAGTAAACAGCCCAAGCTTGGAATGCTATCCAAGAGCCACCGCCAGCGAGTAGGCTACCAATTATAGTGTTTGCAGCAAGCCATTGGTCAATTGCTTGCATTAAAAAAGCTAAAACAGCGATTATTACTGATGACCAAAGAAATTGTTTTGCAGTGATTTTCATAATGATTTCCTCCAATTATAGATGAAATCATCCCAAAACATTGACAGTGTGCGATTAAAATGATAAAATTTATTTGGGATGATTCCCGATTGAATAAAGAAGTTTGAATCTTTCTTGCCGGAGAGGACAGACTTCTTTGTTTTTTTGTTTAAGATTATTTTTATAAGACTATTTTTTATAAGATTATTTTAATGAATTTTTTCTATCTAAGTAAAATTCATAAGCCATTTTACCAGTATATTTTTCATGGACAACTTTTGCAACAGCAGCTCCCATAGCCTCAGGGCATTCACTTTGGAAGATGTTTCTTCCCATGTCCATACCTTTAGCACCACAGCTCATTGCTCTGTAAGACATTTCAAGAGCTTCTTTTTCGCTTGTTTTTTTACCACCTGCAACAACAATTGGAACAGGGCAAGCTGCAATAACTTTTTCAAAGTCTTCGCAGTAATATGTTTTGATTGTATGAGCGCCGAGCTCTGCTAAAACTCTAGTTGCTAATTGGAAATACTGATTAGTTCTTTCCATTTCTTTACCAACAGCAGTTACAGCCATAACTGGTATGCCATATTTTTCTCCCATATTAACCGCTTCACAAAGTGCATGTAGTGAAGTTGATTCACCTTTTGCACCAACAAAGCATTGCATTGCAAGGCAATCAACGTTTAAACGAATAGCCTCATCAATATCAGTTGCTATTCCGCAACCAGTACTCATATCATCAAATAAAACAGTGCTATCGTGATTTGCACGAAGGCAAATGCCTTTATCTGTGATAGGATTAATGCTAGTTCTTAAAGCACCACGAGTTGCCATTAAAACATCAATATGTGGTAGAAGAGGTGGGATTGCTATGTCTAATCTTTCAAGACCACTAGTTGGTCCCATAATATATCCATGATCAAAAGCAAGCATCACAGTATTGCCAGACACTGGACTGAAAATTCTTGAAAGGCGATTTTTCATCCCCCAAGAAGCATCATTCATCCCTTTAACGTGAAAGCCTCTATTTTCTACTGGAACATCTAAATGATATTCTTTTGCTTGTTTGTTTCCTTGTGCGTCTGCCATAACTTAATACTCCTTTTAATTAATTATTTACTATATGCATGTGATTTGCAAGGTTCATTCCAATATTTTAAGAATTCATCATCCCATTTTGAGATATTTAATTGGAATCCTGCAGTTTCTTGAACTGTTAATATATTGCCAACCATATGAGCAACAACTTCAATTCCTAAACCGTTTAGATAGTTTTTACAATCTTTTAGTAGGATAAATTGTTCCATTAAAGTTGTAGCACCGCTACCATTAATCATAACAAAAGCTTTATCGCCTTTAGCTAATGGAATATCTTTAACTAGAGCGTTAGCCATAATTTCGATAGTTTCTTTAGCTGTTTTTAGTTTTTGACGACCGCCGCCGCCTTCACCATGTTGGCCCATACCGATTTCCATATCTTCATCGCCTAAATCACCAAATGGAGCACCATTAGCTGGATGAGTTGCAGTTCTAGCAGCAACAGCGATTGTTGCCATGCTATCAGCATATCTTTGCGCTAAAGCAGCAACTTCTTCTAAAGATTTGCCATCTTTTGCGGCAGCTGCAGCGATATGATATAGAGGAATAGCTCCACCTAAACCACGTCTGTCATCGCCATTTTCTCTAGGAGCATTAGAAATGTCTTCTTGTGTTACCACTTTTTTAACGTTCATTCCAGCTTTTTCGCAAAGTTTCATAACCATATTACCGGTTAGCATATCGCCAGCATGATTTAAAACTAGAAGTAAAACACCTTTGCCTTTATCAGCCATTTTAACAGCTTCAAAAACATTTTGTGGGTTTGGAGCAGCGAAGATATCGCCAACAACAGAAATGTCTAGCATTCCATCGCCAACAAATCCTGAAACAGCTGGCTCATGCCCTGAACCACCAAAAGCAACGATTGTTACTCTATCGGCATCTTTTAATGTTTTAGATACAACCATGTTATTAGGGAGTAAATCGATATACTCCTCGGCTGCTAAAGCGTAGCCCTCTAAAAGTTCTGCAGTAATTGTGCTTGGATCATTGATAAATTTTTTCATTTTCATGATAGTTTTGCCCTTTCTTTTTTAGTGTTTTTTTAATATATTTTGAAATATATATATTACAAAAATTAATTACTGAAATATTTACTCATTCCTTCAAAGAAATATTTCATTCCCATAGCTCCAGCATCAGGAGTGCCTATGGTTTTTTCTTTATAGCTTTTAGCTCTTCCGAATTTTGCTACATAATCTTTTGTGTCCATTGCGCCTTTATGCGCACAGATAGCCGCATTTTCCATTATCTCTTTAACATCATCATTTGAATTTTCAATTCCTTCCACAGCAGGAAGAAGTGCATCCATTAATGTTTTATCGCCAGTGTTAGCTTTTGATAAATCATATAAAGTGTCGTATCCGCCTCTAAAAATAATTTTTAACTCATCTGAAGTGATTTCTTTTTTATTAGGTGCAGCTGCACACATTCCTTCAAATAATGTGCTCCATAAAGGAACAGCACTGCCGCCATTTATCATCATAACAGCAAAAGATGTATCATCAAGCATAGCTTTTATATCTTTACTATCATCTAATTCATCAAGAGAATTTTTTATGCTTATCATAACTTTTTTCATTGTTATACCATGATCTGCATCTCCAAATTTAGAATCAATATCTGTTAATTCATTTTCCTTTTCGATAACCTCATTTGCACCTGAAATCAGCATGCCTTTAAAACTGTTAATGTCTAGCATTATAAATCTCCTTTCAAAACTCGGTTACATATGTAACCAAATCTCACTCGTTTTTTCGCCTGAATGATAGCACAGCAAATAATATAAGTCAATAAAAAATATCTCCAAAATTTAGATTTTGGAGATATAAACAAATATAAATATTTTAAATTGAGCAACTTAACTAAATAAAGTTATGAGCAAGATTTTATTATTTCTTGTGCTAAATTCTCGCTTATTATACATTTAGTGAAGATTTTAGTGTTTAAAGCACCTATTGCCGATTTACTATCTAATTTCGGAGTTAAAACTGCAATGGATTCTCTGGATTTTTTTAATTGCGCTAATTCAATTTGCATAACGATATCACGTTTTGCAGGAATAAAATCGCCATTAATAGTAAATGGATAAGCTAATATTCTGCCAACAGCATTATCATTAATTAAAGAATTATCAAATCTTATAGCTGTTGCTAAATCTGGAGTAGTGAAAATATTTGAAACATTAATAATTACGTTATCAAGATTGTCCCAAACGGTATTAACATCTTTAAAATGAGGAGTTTTTTTATAAACTAATTTTTCACTCGGAGAATTTAGTAAGGTTTGAAAATTTAATGCAGTAGCTTTTAATCCTGAAATTTTTGAAAGAGATTTTGCTATTTTATTAGTGTTATAGCTTTTAAAAGATGCGTGAAGTGAGCCGATAATAGGGATAATTTCACCATTTAGTTTTAATTTTTTAATGTCTTTATTTTCACAGTAATCAGAAAAATCTCCAATGCTAGAACCAAAGCCAACGCCGATTCTTTGAGTAACAGTTGTTTTAACAAATAAAATATCAAAAATAGCTTTTGAATATAATTCTTGAAAGTTTTCACAAGAAGAGGGAATAACAACAACTTTTTTTAAATTAAAAAGTGAGGCTATTTTTTCTCCTAAAGACTCATAAACATTTTTTACATCATTAATAGTTATACTAACGATATTTAATTCTTTTGCTTCTTTTAATAATTTAGAAACCATAGGGCGAGAAATATTAAAAAAATTTGCTATTTCATTTTGACTTAAATCTTCTTCATAATACATTTTTGCAACTTTTACAAGCCTTGAGAATTTAATATTTTCACTATGCATAACAAAACCACCTTTATTAAAGATAATAAATTCATTTTATTATAATAATTAATATTAGTCAAATAAAAATTATTTTTTAGTGAATAATACATCCCCACCAGTGTTTAAATTTACTAAATCAAAGGAATCTAAAGATGGAACATAAAAACCATAGTAAGGAATTAAATTTGTATATTCTTCAAGATTATCATTATTGCTTTCTCCTTCAACATATAAAACAAGACTAAAGAAATCACTAAGTGAAACTATATAATCATTTTCAAGAATACTATCATCATACATGACTGTATAATTTATAAGTTGTGTATTTATTTCTCTATTAAAAGCATCAGCCTCGTTTTCAAGGCTAGGAAGAGTTGTTAATAAATTTACAGCATCGTTTGAAAAAGCATATTTATATGTTCCAAAAACATAAGAAGACGTATCATTTAAAGAGGAATGATATTTAAAAGTGTTATCACTGCTTAAAATAAGCATTCCCCCATAGTTATCTACTAAACTACAATCAACTAAGCTATGATTATTTAAAGTGCGAAATGAAATACTTTCTTTCATTTTATCTAAAAAATCTAATGATAAATCACTTTCTTCTTTTGTTTCCATTGCTAAAATAACGATAAGATTATGCTCAGGTATAAATAAAAATTCAGTTTTTAAATAAGCACCATACTCTGTTATAGATTCGCAATAAGCATTATAATAAACTGTTCCATCGATACTTGTGAACTGAGTTAAATCTTCTTTTAAATAAATAACTTCATCAACGTATAGATATCTATTTTTAAATTCATCATATGACTCATCAGGCGTATAAGGTGCGAGGGAATAAATAGAGTTTATATTTAATAAAATTTCTTCTTCATTTTCATAAAGAAAATCAGAACTTGTGGATTTAAAATCACTTGGAATTTCTAAAGAAAAATATTCAGTGTTTATGTAAGTTGCTTCATTATGAGTTTGATTATCTTCTATCAAAGTTGAAGGCACAGAGCAACCAGATAAAAACATTAAAATTAATATAAAAATACTTAAAATATATCGCTTTAACATTATCCCTCCCAATGTCGAATTTTGTCGAATAAATTATAGCATATATTAATAAGATTTGTAAAATAAAAAAACGGGATATCCCGTTTTTAAAAAATTATTTTTCTAAAATTGAATTTAATCTCCAAGATTTAGTGAAATCTACTTCAACACTAGTTTGGCAGTAAATGCAAACTCTATTATTTAAATCACTAACTGGAGCACCACAATTTGGACAATTAAAAGCTTTTGCGTTTTCTGAATTAAAATTCTGTTCATCAGGAAGCCAAATCCATTGAGTTTCAACTCTTGATTGAGTTTTAACAGCTTCAGGCGTATCTTCACTAGAAAGCATATACTCAATAGCCATTTGAAAACTAATAGTGTTTACATTATTTAAAACTCTATAATCGCTCATAGCTTGTTTATGTACTTTTAAATTTGAAAATTTCTTTTTATAAACTTTATTTTCAGAGATTTTTTTTCTAATGATATCATTAACATTAGGATACTTTTCAAAATGAGTTATATTCAAATTCTCAATAGCTGAAAAATAAGCAAAAACTTCATCTTTATTTTTAGCTTTTAATTCCTCTAAAGACATATCAGGGAAATCGTCTTCAACCCTTGGTCTTAAAACGGATTCCATACCATTAATAGATTTTGGAGTGTTTTCCATTTCATTTTTATTTGTGTTTGCGAGCTCTGAAATATTATCAATATCAAAACTAGGCATAGCGGTTTTTATTTTTGCTTTTATAATTAAATATATAATATATGCAGCGATTAGAAATCCTGCAACAATTAGTATTAATACTAAAAAAGTTGTTCCTATAAATTGCATAGTAATTGCCTTTCTTTTATTTTTAATATGGTTATTATAGCATAAAAATAGATAAATTTTCAATTAAAATAAGGCTATAAATTAAAATATAATATAAATTATTAAAATCCTAAGAATAAATTGTTATTTATTCGCTATTTTACTTGCTAAAACAAAGGGTTTATGTTATAATTTTCATCGTGTATGTATGAATGAATTGGAGGATAAAAATTGAAAGATTTTATTAATCAAATAGATAAAAGACGTACGTTTGCGATTATCTCGCATCCCGATGCCGGAAAAACTACGTTAACTGAAAAATTACTGCTATACGGAGGTGCTATTCAGCAAGCCGGTATAGTTAAAGGAAAAAAAGGTGCAAGAAGTGCAACGTCTGACTGGATGGAAATTGAAAAACAAAGAGGAATTTCTGTTACATCATCAGTAATGCAGTTTAATTATAATGGATTTTGCGTAAATATATTAGATACCCCTGGACATCAGGACTTCTCAGAAGACACATACAGAACTTTAATGGCAGCAGATAGCGCTGTAATGGTTATTGATGCTGCAAAAGGTGTTGAAAATCAAACAAAAAAATTATTCAAAGTTTGTACAATGAGAAATATTCCAATTTTCACGTTTATTAATAAAATGGATAGAGATGCGCAAGATCCATTTGAATTATTAGAAGAAATTGAAAATGTTTTAGGTATTCAAACTTATCCTATAAATTGGCCAATAGGCTCAGGTAAAGATTTTAAAGGCGTTTATAATAGAAATTCAAAAGAAATACTAGCATTTAATCACGGAGCAAAAATTGGTGCAAATCAAGCAACAGCTGTAAGCGCAAAACTTGGTGACAGTAATTTAGATGAATTAATCACAGCACCTTTACATCAAACATTAGTTGATGATATAGATTTACTAGATGGTGCATCTTATGATTTTGATTTAGAAAAAATCAATTCAGGGAAATTAACTCCGGTTTTCTTTGGTTCTGCTTTAACAAACTTTGGTGTTGAGCCGTTTATAAATGAATTTTTAAAATTGACAACTTCGCCTCTTGCAAGAAATTCTTCAGAAGGCTTAATAGAGCCTAAAAGCGATGATTTTTCAGCTTTTGTATTTAAAATTCAAGCGAATATGAATAAAGCTCATAGAGATAGAATTGCATTTATGAGAGTTTGCAGTGGTAAATTTGAAAGAGGCATGGACGTTTTTCATGTTCAAGGGAATAAAAAGATAAAACTTGCTCAAAGTACACAGTTAATGGCGAGCGAGCGAGAAACAGTTGACGAAGCTTTTGCAGGAGATATTATTGGTATATTCGATCCAGGTATTTTCTCAATAGGCGATACAATTACAACAGCGAAAAAACCATTCACATTTGAAAGTATTCCAACATTTGCACCTGAACATTTTGCAAGGATAAGCCAAGTGGACACTATGAAAAGAAAACAATTTGTTAAAGGTATAGAGCAAATAGCCCAAGAAGGTGCTATTCAAATCTTTAAAGAAATTGGTGGCGGTATGGAAGAGGTTATCGTTGGCGTTGTTGGTGTTTTGCAATTAGAAGTTTTAGAACATAGATTAAAAAACGAATATAATGTTGATATAAGAATACAAAATCTTCCTTATCAGTTTATTCGCTGGATTGAAAATAGCGATGTTGATGCTAAAAAATTAAATTTAACTAGCGATACAAAACCGCTTGAAGATTTTAAAAATAGAAAACTATTATTATTCACAAGCCAATGGAACATAAACTGGGCACAAGAGAAAAACGAAGATTTAATATTAAGTGATATAGCAAGATAAAATTAAGATAGATTAAAGATAAATAAAGGAGAAAATATGCTAACGATAAGCCAATTAACGCATGAATTTAATGGACAAGCTTTATTTAAAGATGTTGAATTAACATTTACGCAAGGAAACTGCTATGGTATTATAGGCGCAAACGGTGCTGGTAAAAGTACGTTTTTAAAAATTATTTCAGGTAAAATAGACGCTTCAAAAGGGGATATTTTTCTTGATAAAAATGCTAGAATGTCTGTTTTAGAACAGGACCATTTTAAATTTGATGAGCATTCAGTTTTAGATACAGTTATAATGGGTAATCCAAAACTATATTCTATAATGAAAGAAAAAGATGAATTATATCAAAAACCAGATTTTTCTGATGCAGACGGTGAAAGAGCAGCAGAATTAGAAGGCGAATTTGCAGAATTAGATGGCTGGGAAGCCGAAACAGAAGTTTTTCAATTATTAAACGGACTTGGTGTTAGTAAAGATTTTCATTATGGAATGATGTCAAGTTTAAATGGTAGAGATAAAGTTAAAGTGCTTTTAGCAAAAGCTTTATTTGGAAAACCAAGTATTATCCTACTTGATGAGCCTACTAACCATTTAGATATTGATGCTATTGCTTGGCTTGAAGAATTTATTATTGATTTTATGGGCACAGTTTTAGTTGTATCCCATGATAGACACTTTTTAAATGCAGTTTGTACTCATACTGTTGATATAGATTTTTCTAAAATTAAAATGTATGCTGGAAACTATGATTTCTGGTATGAGTCAAGCCAATTAATCAATCAATTAGTTAAAAATCAAAACAAGAAAAAAGAAGAAAAAATTAAGCAATTAGAAGAATTTATTCGTCGATTTTCTGCTAATAAATCAAAATCAAAACAAGCTACTTCAAGAAAGAAAGTTTTAGATAATATCAAAATTGAAGATATGCCCGCCTCATCAAGAAAATATCCTTTTGTTGGATTTGTTCAAGATAGAGAAGTTGGAAAAGATGTTTTAGAAGTTAGAGAAATTTCAAAAACTGTTGATGGTGTTAAAGTTTTAGATAATATTTCATTTTATATTAATAGATTAGATAAAATTGCCCTAGTTGGTGAAAATGAAGCAGGGCAAACAGCTCTATTTAAAATTTTAAATGGAGAAATGGAGCCTGACGAAGGCACTATTAAATGGGGTGTAAGCACTTCAAGAAGCTATTTCCCAAAAGATAACACAGAGTTTTTTGAACATAATGATATGAATTTAGTTGAATGGTTAAGCCAATATTCTAAAGATCAAACAGAAAGTTTTTTAAGAGGCTTTTTAGGTAGAATGCTGTTTTCAGGTGATGATGTTTATAAAAAAGTTAAAGTTCTTTCTGGTGGCGAAAAAGTTAGATGTATGCTAAGCAGAATGATGATGAAAGAAGCAAATGTTATTATGTTAGACCAACCAACTAACCACTTAGATCTTGAATCAATCACAGCTGTAAATAATGGCTTAATTGATTTTAAAGGAACAGCAGTGTTTTCAAGTCATGACCATCAATTTATTCAAACAGTTGCAAATAGAATTATTGAAATTAAAAATGATGGCGCTATAATTGATAAAACAATGACTTATGATGAATATATAGAATTCACTCATCAACAATAGTCGTTATAATATTAAAATTATAAAAAAAAATCCACCTTAAAATTAAGGTGGATTTTCTTTATAAATAATAGTTGCATTATTATGATTTATGTATTATAATATCAAAAGATACAAGGGGAGCTAATAAATTAGCTGAGATAGAATTGTGAATTTTGACCCTAGGAGATTGAAATGTTTCCTGTACCTGATTTGGATAATGCCAACGTAGGGATTGTAAAATAAATAAAGTTTATTTTTATTATTTTAACCTATCGCTTTTGGCGATAGGTTTTTTGTTTTTATAAGGAGAATTAAATTTTAAGTGAAGAAAATAAGAAATAATAGCGCTTCATTGCTCATTATGCTACTGATAATTTTAATTTGGGAATTTGTAGTTTTTACTTTTGAAATTCCAATGTATGTTTTACCTGCTCCAACAGATGTTATAAAAGCGTTTATAAAAAATATAAGCGAAATTTTATCACATAGTATGGTTAGTTTATACGAGGCGATGCTAGGCTTAGTAATAGCGTTAATTTCAGCTTTTATTATATCAATTTTAATGGATAGATATAATATAATAAGAAAAGCTTTATATCCAATTTTAGTAATAACTCAAACTATTCCAATGATAGTTTTAGCACCTATTTTTGTTATTTATCTAGGGTTTGGACTAGCACCTAAAATTTTAACAGTTGTTTTAATGTGCTTTTTTCCAATAGTTGTAAGTTTTTCAGACGGGCTATTAAACGTTGATGAAGAATATGTAAATTTAGCTAGGAGTTATGGAGCAAGCAGACTAAAAGTTTATAAAATAGTTAAAATACCAGCGGCAATTCCTGAATTATTTTCTGGATTAAAAGTTGCGGCAACATACAGCATTTCAGGTGCAGTTGTAGGTGAATGGGTAGCGGCACAAGAAGGTCTTGGATATTATCTAATAAGAGCAAAAAATGCATATATGCTTGATGTAGTTTTTGCGTGCGTTGTGATGATAGCCGTTTTAAGTTTATTTATGAATTTATTAATTAAAATTATAATACTTTTTCTTAATCCAAATTTAAGAGAAAGTTTGTAATATATAAAAGCAGTTTTAAAAAGAAAAGGAATGGACACAAGTATGAAAAAATTTATTAGCATTATTTTATCAGCTGTTTTAATGTTATCACTAACAGCGTGCGCAAGCGAGGGAACAACAGAACAAACAACAGACGAAACAACACAGGAAACTAGCACAGAATTAACAGATATAACGGTTATATTAGACTATGTTGCAAATACAAACCACACAGGTATGTATGTTGCACTGGATAAAGGCTATTATGAAGAAGCTGGATTAAACGTTGAAATTATTGAGCCAACAGAAGGCGCAACTGCAACGTTAATTGCAGTTGGAAAAGGCGACTTTGGAATTAGCTATCAAGAAGATGTTACAGTTGCAAAATCTAGTGAAGAGCCACTACCAATAAAAGCAATAGCAACTATTATCCAAAACAACACATCAGGATTTGTTAGCTACACTGAAAAAAATATATCTACTCCTGCAGATTTTGAAGGCAAAACATATGCAGGTTGGGGTGGTCCTGGTGAAGCTGCTGTTTTAGAGGCAGTTATGACAAAACAAGGCGCTGATTTTGAAGAATTAAACATGGTTATTTCAGATGGTTCAGGGCTTGAGAGTTTAAAAGGTGATGTTGATATAATGTGGTTTTATGAGGCTTGGGATAGTATAAACGCTCAAATGGAAGATTTCCCATTAAACTATATGCCACTTAAAGATTTAGATGAAAGATTAAACTACTATACACCAGTTATAATTACAAACGATGAAATGATAAATAATTCACCAGAAGTAGTTACAGCTTTTTTAGCGGCAACTGAAAAAGGATACTTAGACGCAATAAACAATCCAGCAGAATCTGCTGAGATTTTATCAAAATATGCGCCAACATATGATATCGCATTTTTAACAGCATCTCAAGAATATCTAGCTGATAAATATATGGAAGGCACAGATGATTGGGGAAGTATGAAAGCTGAAGTTTGGGATAATTACACAGATTTCTTAGTTGAGTATGAGATTATTTCTAGTGCAATAGACTCAAGCGAATGTTATACAAACGAATTTTTAAGTAACTAAAAGGAAAGCATGTATGAAATTAAATGTTTGCGATTTATCTTTTTTATATGGAGATAAACTAATATTAGACTCAATATCTTTTTCTGTTAACAAAGGCGAATTTGTTAGTATTTTAGGCCCTTCTGGAGCTGGCAAATCAACAATTTTGAAATTATTGACAGGTGTTTTAGAGCCGTATAGAGGTAAAATAATTCTTGATGAAAAAGAATTAAAAGGGATAAGTGAAGCCTTTTCATATATGCCACAAAATGATTTATTATTTCCTTGGAAAACAATTTTAGAAAATGTTTGTTTATATTCTAAAATTCATAATGAATTTAATAATATAAAACAAGAGGCATTATCACACTTTGAAAGTTTTGGAATAAAGGGATATGAAAGCGAGTATCCATCATCACTTTCAGGCGGAATGCGACAAAGAGCAGCTTTTTTAAGAACTTTACTTTGTAAATCAGATATTCTTCTTTTAGATGAGCCTTTTGGTGCATTAGATGTAATAACAAGAGGGGAAATGCAGGACTGGTTGATATCTGTTAGAGAAAAAATGAATAGAACTATCCTTTTAGTAACTCATGATATTGATGAAGCTATATACCTTTCAGATAGAATATTAATTTTAGGAAAAGACGGCAAAGGAATTAGCGAAGAAATCGTTATAAATAAAAAAAATAAAGATAGGCAGTGGCTTTATAACCAAGGAAAGTTACGAATGAAAATCCATGAAAGTATTATAGGGAATAAATCATGATAAATTTAGATAATATTAAACTTTATGATTCACATATACATTTTAAAGATATCAAAGAAGCTGAAGTTTTTATGAATAGTAATTTAAAAGGGATTTTATCTGTTCATAAAATAAGTGATTATAATAAATATATACATTTGAAAAATGATAATCTTTTATTTTCATGTGGTGTACATCCTTGGTATTGTGAAGATATTAGCTTTAATGATATGCTTCCTATGATGGAAAAATCTGATTTTATAGGTGAGATAGGTCTTGATAACACTTGGACTGATACAGATGTTAATCTTCAAGAAAAAATATTTTTGGAGCAATTAGAATATGCTAGCAAATCAAAAAAGGCTGTTATTTTACACACAAAAGGCATGGAATTAGAAGTTTTACAAGCTATAAAAAAATTTAAAAATAAATATTTAGTTCATTGGTATTCCTATGATAAATATATTGAAGGATATATTGATTCAGATTGTTATTTTACTATTGGTCCTAGTGTTTTATGGGATAAAACTATAATTGATATAGTAAAAAAAGTGCCTATTAATAGATTATTAATTGAAACAGACGGTATAGCCGCTATTAATTGGGCATATTCAGCTTTAAATAAAGAAAAAGAAACTGAGTTTAGAGCGGCATTAATAAATAGTATAAATAAAATATCTCAAATAAAAAATATCGATGTTTTAGATTTAGCTAAAATAGTAGAAGAAAATTTTATTAATTTTACAAAATCAATAAAATAATTAAAACAAAGATTTACATAATCATGTAAATCTTTGTTTTTTCTTATAAAAAATGAAATGATTTAAGTTGATTTTATTACATATTTAATATATAATAAAATTATATAAAACATTTGAATTAATGAAAACATAAATATATAATTAAAGGGGGATATCATGAGTGATAAAAAGGTGAGTGTTTATGATATTACATTTGAACATTCGATAATTCCAACATTAATTTGGAACAATGATGTTACTTTAAGATTTGTGAATAAAGCAACCGTTGATTTTTTTGAAGCCAAGGATAAAAATGAGATAATAGAAAATTTCAAAAAATTTAATTCACAAAAGCAATTTAATCTATCAGATAGCGATATTAATTATAAAATTATGGTTAAAAAAGCCTTTATATCAGGCTTTGAAGAATTTGTGTGGACGCATTTAAATAAAAGTAATGAACCTATTTACACTAAAGTTTCGCTTAAATTAATTAAAGATGAAAATAATGAAGATGTTTTAATTGGATTTATTATTGATTTAAGCTCTGAAATGATAGGCTATAAAGAAACAAAAAAACATGAAGAATATTTTATAAACACTTTAAGTAAAACAACGTTTATAAATTCAGTTTTTGATGTATTAGAAGAAATTTCATTTTACTGGGATTTAAGAACAGACTTTATTAAGTTTTTTGGAACTGGGCTTGAAGATTCTTTTGTGGAAAATAAAGCAGTTAAACTTTCTGAATTTTATAATAGTGTTGATTTAGTATATAAAGAAGATAAAGAATTATTTGAAAAAATGATGTTGGATGCAAAATCTGGTATTATGCAGCCTTATGAAATTAGATTTAACAAAAAAAATAAAGAGGCTATTTATTATCGTATCAAATATAATGTGATATTTGATAAAAATAATAGGCCACTTGCTGTAGTTGGATTTGTTTCTAATATTGATAGCGAAAAAAACCTAGAATTAAAAGCTCAAACAGATTTATTAACTGGATGTAGTAATAAAATCACTGCAGAAACACTAATTGCTGATCATTTAAATTTAAGACCGAGTAAAGACGGAGTTTTATATATTATTGATATTGATAATTTCAAAGCTGTTAATGATAATTTAGGGCACCATTTTGGTGATATGGTTTTAAAAGATGTTGCAACTAATTTAAGAAGATGTTTTAGGCAAGACGATGTAATTGGAAGAATTGGTGGCGATGAATTTTTAGTGCTGGCTAAAAATTTAGATGATGAAAAAATTATAATTGAAAGAGCTCAAGATATTTTATCTGCTTTTACAAATGAATATAAAGGCGGAAATAAGAGCTATAAAGTTTCGGCAAGTATTGGAATAGCAAAAGCTATTGAACATGGCGAAAACTTTGAAGAATTATATGAAGCAGCAGATAAAGCATTATATCAATCAAAATTAAAAGGGAAAGATTGCTATACAATTTATACAGATGAATTATCTGATGGAACTATGAGTAATCACACTATTTTAGAAAACGCAGGTAGGCTTGCAGAATCATATTTTGATTCGGATATTATATCTGACGTGTTTGAATTAATGTTTGAAACAAAAGATTTTAATTCGGCTATTAATATGGCTTTAAAATGGATAGGACAAAAATATAATGCTGATAGAAGCTATATATTTGAAAGTCATGATGACGGGGTCACTTATGATAATACATACGAATGGTGTAAAGAGGGAATAAACCCAGAAATAGATAATTTAAAAGATATAACAGCTGAAATGCTAGATGATTTTTTCAAATATGCAGATAAAGAAGGAATTGTTTATAGTAATGATTTAACAGTTTTAAAAGCAGATGGTGCTTTTGAATTAATGGACGATCAAGATATTAAATCTTTTCTTCATTCTCAAATAAAAGAGAACGATAAAGTTTATCTATTTTTAGGATTAGATGATTGTACAGCTCCAAGGATATGGTCGCCAAAAGAGATAAATAGTTTAAAATACTTATCAAAAATTTTATCGATTTTCTTAGTTTATAGAAATAGAGACAATAAATAATAAAAATAAACATTAAAAAATGACACTGTCTAATTTGACAGTGTCATTTGTTTTTATAAATATAAAATTATTTTACATAATAGTAACTACATAAAATAGATATGCAGCATAAGATACTAATAAAACAATGCCTTGCCATCTTTGAAATCTTTTAAAAATCATAGTTGGAACAACAGCAACAACCATTAAAAATAAAGCTACAGGAATATCAACTAAAACAGTTGGAGATTCAACCAATAATGTTCCGCCTGAAATTAATGAACATACTGGTAAAATCATAGCCATGTCAATGATATTTGCACCTAGTATATTACCAACTGATAATGCACCTTCTTTTTTTACAATAGAAGTGATAGCAGTAACAAGTTCTGGAAGGGAAGTGCCGATAGCTATAACAGTTAATCCTATAACAGCATCTGAAACGCCAAAAGCTCTAGCTAAAATTTCACCATTGTCAACTAGTAAATCTGCACCTAAGATAATTCCAGCAGCTCCAAAAATAAACATTAAAACATTTTTAGTAATAATTTTTGGGGAAGCTTCTGGCTTTGCTCCATCATCTTCTTCACCACTTTGCTTAACTGATAAAACATTTGAATAAATGTAAACTGCAAGAATACTAAATAATACAGCACTATGCACCATATTAATTTCGCCACTCATACCAAATAATAATAATACAGAAGTTGTAACTAGCATTATAATAGCTTTAGAATTAAACTCTTTTGGGTTTATAGCAGTTGGAATAAAAATTATACCAAGACTTAAACCTATACCAATATTAGCGATGACACTACCTATAGCATTGCCCATAGCAATTCCGATATTGCCATTAACAGTTGCGATAGATGAAACGAAAAGTTCAGGTAAAGTTGTTGCAAGGCTTATAATAGTTGCACCAACAATTAATTTTGGAATACCTGCAACTTCGCTAACCCATCTAGCAGCATCAACGAACATATCGCCACCTTTAATAATAATAACAAGACCTACAATAAACATAAATATAGGCATTAATAAACTTGAATCCATAAATATCTCCTTACTCAATAATCATTTGCACATAATTTAAAGTGCTAAAACCGTGTTTTTTATACAAAGAAAGTGCTAAATCATTGTTTGCCTCACATTCAAGACGTATTCTTTTAGCAGATGCTCTGTATTCATCTTTAATAAAATTTAGAGTTTTTGTTGCAAGACCTTTGTTTTGGTAAGGCTTTGAGATATATAATTCTTCAATTAATACAACAGTGCCACCAGCCTCGCTAGAATAAGTGAAAGAAAGCTGAACATATCCAATAGCTTTATCTTCCTCATTTACAATGCTAAGACCTCGAACAAAGGGGTTTTTGTTTAAAATTTCTTCAAAACAAAGTGTGAAATTTTCGATAGGAATTGGATGCGAAACAGCATTAGAATTATAAAATTCTTTTGCTAAAGTATGCAAACTATCTCTATCTTTTTCTAAAAAGTCGCGTATCATTAAATAGATATCCTTTCCGTATTTCAAAAAAGAAATACTTTGCTTAAAAATTAAGTATTTTTAAGAACACTTGCATAATGACAGCGGTTATTTCCCTTATCATCGCAGGAATAAAAACAACTATATCTGTTTTAACTCCTATGGTATTTATATTATTAAATCCAGCTTTTTTTGCAAAATAAGATGCTCTATACAAATGAAAGTTTTGACTAACAAAAACTATGTTTTCACTACTTATATCATTATTTTCTAAAATTTCTTTTGAATTTTGGAAATTTTGATATGTGCTTTTTGAATTTTCTTCTGTTAAAATCATATCACTTGGAATATTATTTTCAATGAGATAATTTTTCATTGCCTCGGCTTCGGTTATGCTAGAATTATTAGCAAAAGAGCCGGTTACAATAATATAAGCGTTTTCGTTTTTATTAAAATACTCTATTGCCATATCAAGTCTAAGTTTTGCAGTTTGAGTAGGGGTGTTATCTTCGCTTACGCCAGAACCTAAAACAATAATAGCAGTTTCATCAAAACTAGGGTTTGTTTTTGCATTAAATAATATAAATACAGCACACGCTGTATATAAACATACAAATAATATTATACACATTTTTAGCCATAAGTAAAGACCATTTTTACTTATGTTAACAAAAAATTCCCATTTTACAAATAATATGCAAAAAATTACAGATAAAATTACCATAATTATTAATCCGTAATGAAAACTTTTTCTAAAAATTAGTATAATACTATTTATAGAAAATAAAATAGAAAGAATTAAAAATAGTATTTTCATAATGCCCCCTTTACATCGATTTATTATACCATATTTATTATGATTAGTCATTAAAATATTTATGTTATCATTGATAATATAAAGTTAAATTTTCTTTTGCAAGAAGCAAGGACAAAATGTTGTATTCTAATATCATAAAACTAATTATATTTACATTATATTTAGAATATGATATATTATTATTGAAAATAAGATGAGGTGAATATGGAAAAAAAGATAGCGATAAGAGTTTCTGTTGTAACATTAATTGTTAATATAGTGCTTTCAATTATAAAATTATTTGTGGGGGTAGTGGGGAAATCCTCTGCAATGGTTTCAGATGCTGTGCATTCCGCTAGTGATGTTTTTAGCACGGTTATAGTTATGGTTGGAATAACAGTTTCAAATAAAGAAGCAGATTATGAACATCAATATGGACACGAGAAATTAGAAAGTATTGCATCGATAGTGCTTTCTATTATACTAGTGATAACAGGGGCAGGAATAGGAATTGATGGCATTTTATTAATACTTTCTGATAGAAGTGAGATAGCTATTCCAAGCGGTATTACATTATACGTGGCTATATTATCAATATTAGTTAAAGAATGGATGTATTGGTATACTAAAAGTGCGGCTAACAAAATAAAATCAGACGTGTTACTTGCTGACGCATGGCACCATAGAACAGACGCATTTACCTCAATTGGCTCATTTATAGGTATACTTGGTGCAAGAATGGGATATGCGATTTTAGAGCCAATAGCCAGCGTTTTAATCTGTGTGTTTATTATTAAAGCTGCATACGATATATTTATTCAAGCGACAGACAAAACCGTTGATAAATCTTGTGATGAAGAAACTATTAATAATATTAAAGAGATAGTATTTTCTGTTGATGGAGTTTTAGATATTGACGATTTAAAAACTAGGATGTTTGGAAATAAAATTTATATTGACATTGAAATTGCAACCAATGGAGAAATGAAATTAACTGATGCTCATGATATAGCGCATAAGGTTCATGATAAAGTTGAAGAAATTGAAGGGGTAAAACATTGCATGGTACACGTTAACCCTTATGTTGATAAAAAAGAATAA
>CAYJGG010000040.1:0-19036 GCA_964369915.1 uncultured Oscillospiraceae bacterium
GTCTAGTTCTCTATTAAAATAAGTCATTATAAATCTCCTTTTTTAGTTCCTTTTTTGATTAAGTTCTAAAATTATCTTGTTTATTGTAACATAATTGTATATATTATTCAAGGTTAACTATAGTATAATTTTAGCATACAAAAAAACTATTAGTTAAACAAATGAGTATTATTTAAAAACTATACTAAATAAAAATAGAGCTTATTAATAAGCTCTATTTTTATTTTATTTATATAGCTTGAGTAACAGGCTCTTTTGCCATATCACCATCCCATAATTTTTCAGATTTTGAAACCCATAGGTTAGCAACTAAGTCACCCTCAACATTTAGTGTTGTGAACGCCATATCTAGTAAACGATAGAATGCTGAAATAGGTCCCATTAAATCAAACGGTAAACCGAACATTGATAAGAAAGAAGCCCCTAAAACTATCCCGCCTCCTGGAATACCAGGAGCTGCCATATTAATCATAGTTGCAACAACTGCCATTGTAGCAATAGTAGTTATAGGTAATGATAATCCGTAGAAATCTGAAACGAATATAGCCAAGCAACAGAATGAAGCTGCTCCACCACACATATTTATTGTACAGCCTAAAGGTAGTGTGAAATTTGAGATTGATTCTGGAGCTTTTAAATCATCAACACTTACACGAATTGTTGTTGGTAATGTTGCTGCTGATGAAGTTGTTGATAAAGTCATTAAAGCTATTTTACCACATGCTTTTAATAGAGCTTTAGGATTAACTTTTGTGTAGATAATAGTAGGAATAACCATTATAAGAATAAATATTGCAATACATGCAAGCCAGCAAGTCAATATGTATTTACCTAATGCTGTGAATACACCAGCACCATATTTTGCTATTGAAAACGCCATAAGTGACATAACACCAATTGGTGAAGTTTCCATAACTATGCCTAATACATTAAATGTAACTGCTGAAGTACTGTTAATAAATTCTTTTAAAGCAGTTGCTTTGATACCAACTGTAACTATTGAAACTGATACTAACATTGTGAAAATAATTACAGGAAGAATATCTCCATTAACAACCGATGCAAATATATTATCAGTAACTATATTAATTAAAAATCCTGATAAAGTAGTGTTTGCTAAAGTGCCTTCCCATACTGGCTGGTCATTAAAAATAACCCCAAGACCTGGTCTTATTAGCATTGCAACACCAAGTGCAACAATAAAGCTTAAGATAAACATACATACGTAAACACCTACAGTTTTAAGACCAACTCTTCTTAAAGAAGAGCTATCTTGAATATTAATTATACCACCTGCAACAGCACAAATAAGAACTGGCATTATCATCATTTTTATAAGTTTTAAATAAACATCGCCAACAAATTGCATACTAAGTGAAAATTCAGGAAGAATAAACCCAAACCCTATCCCTAAAATAAAACCAAGTGCTACTCTTAAAAATAAATTTTCTTTTTTTAATAAGACTTTCATACATTAACCTCCAAATTAATAAATTGTTTTAATTTTTATTTGGTATTTTGCTAGATATATAGTTACATTACTCCTGATGTAACTACTTTTGCATTCGAAACAGCCTGCCCTGCTTGATTTGTATATGTAAAATTATTGCCAGTGCTTAAATTTTTAACTTCACTATTTTCTAACGAAAGAATAGGTGTTGAAAAGTTTAGCGTAGTAAAGAGTTTTATAGAAAACTTGTTTTGCAATGAAGTTATAAAATCTTTACTTATATCATTACTTGCTAAAATTATTGATTCTACATTTTGATTAATTTTATTTAAATCTATTTCATCATAAGCATAAAGAAAAATCATTCCTTCAATATCCAATTCTATTGCGCCAACTGTGTTTGTATTTATTGATTTATAATAAGTTAAATATCCAAACTCAGTTTTAATTTTATTATTAAACCCTTCACAAACAATTTTTTCGCCTTCAAAAGCAGAATAAACCTCAGCTTCTACTTTTTTTGCAATAGTTAAATCTTTTTTATCAAACACTGCTATATGCGATGGTGAAACTTTCATTATTTCATCTTCATTTAATCCGTTATATGGATTTATAACTATTTTATAATTCATTGTTTGAAGATTTGTAGCGCTATTCCCTATTGCATTTATTGTAACTCCATACATATTCCAAATCATTTTAAGCATTTCTGATGTCACTGGTGGACATCCTTTACAATAAGGGGCAAGATCTTTATATTTTGCTGTACAAACTCCAACTAAATAAGCATTTTTGCCACACGCTTTAATTTCTTCTGGATCTATATCTTTTCCTGCAAAAATCGTAACTTTTTCGCTATCTTTAAACTTATCTGAATGATATCTTAAAAATTGAGTTAATGTTGCATGGCATGCACTACATGCACTTTCGTCTACATATTCTAAATTTTCGCAATTTAAAGATAATCTTGCTTGTGCAGGGGTTAAAAATTGTTCTTTGTATTTTATATAGTCTTTTGGTTCAACATCTATTGTATCATAAGTAACGTTTTTGCTTTCTGCAACTAATTTAACATGACCAACTTCTTCTAATTCAAGTCCCATCAACTTTAAAGAAATCATATCACAAGAAACAGGGCACGAAGATGATGTAATGTATCCAAAAGGTTTTGGTGTTCCGCCGGATGGCCCAAAGCCTTCCATTCCTATTACACCATCAGTTACAACATAATCTGGATATAAAACAGTTGTTAAGTCTAAAATTCCAAAATCTAAAGCTCTTTCGCTTCGCCCTTTTGGTACTTCTTTAGTTAATCGATGGAGTTTGTTCTTTTCTCTTTTATACATTCCTCCTTTCATATTTTTTATACTTAAACTTGCACCTGTGTACATATGTGTTTTCATAACAGGTACACATATAACTATATCAACATCGTATAATATATTGGAAAGTAAAATACTATCAACAACATATCCATTTTCAATTTTCTTTTCAATAGGTCCTGAAATATTTAAATCAAGACAAGTTGCGCCTTCTTCAATACATACATCATATATTCCTGCTGTTTTTAAAGCTTTGTCAGTGTCTACACCTATAACTGAGCTATCTCCTACAAAAACTTCAGAGACATTATTATCATTTAAATATTTAATAATGCCTCTTATCACCTCAGGGTGTGTAGATAGTCCGGATTTTGCAGCTCCGTCAAATCCTACATTTGGTTTTAATAAAACTTTTTTCCCTTTTACATCTTCATTAATCACTGCTTTTATCGCCTCGTAAGCAGATTTGCATGGATCATCAACTTTTATTACTTTAACAAAAGAATTCATATTCCTCTCCTTATTTGAAAAATTATTTAATTTAACTTGTTCACTGAACTTGTTCATTTAATTACATTTTATATTTGATTTTTAAAAAAGTCAATATATTTTTTATAATTTGTGTTGATTTTTAGTAGAAAAAAAAGTATAATATTTGTAGATAATAACTAAAAACACAAGTAAGGATAAATAAGTAAGGATAAATAATGAATAATAAAACGAGCAGAAAAGACTCTGCATTGCAAACTAAAAGTGTAATACAAAGCACTGTTGTAAAAATGATGAAGCAAGTTTCATTTGATAAATTGACAATAAGAGATATTTGTAAAGAAGCTAATGTTTCGACTGGAACTTTCTACACCTACTTTCCAAGTAAAGAACATGCTTTATTGTTTAGTCATCGATACATCGATAACTTATATGTTGATTTTGATTTTTCAGGTTGCAGTAATGCAATTGAAAAAATTCAAAAAATTATATCAGTGTATTTAAAATCTATAGAACAAGAAGATTTTGAATATATCCAGCAGATTTATATTGCACATATTAAATGTTATTATAAAGATATGTTTACAGATTCAAGAGTTTTAGCTGGATTAATAACTAGCATTATTGATGAAGGCAAAAATGATAATTTAATTTATTCTAACGAAGATAGCCATAGACTAACACAATGTTTAATGCGTGCTGCACGTGGACACGTTTATGATTATTGTATAAACCCTAATAAACGTGATGCACAAAAATGGTTAGTTGATGCACAAAAAGATATGCACTCTTATATAGAATTTTTCTTAAAAAATAAATAAAATAAAACTCTACTGATAGAATATCTATCAGTAGAGTTTTTAATTTTTATAATCTATTTTCAATCCAAGTAATTGCATCCCCTATTACTTCTTCTTTAACATATTCATTAAAAATTTCATGGAATAAATTTCCGTATAATTTTAAAGACTTATCTTTTGAAGAAACATTTTTAAATAAGTAAACACTATCTTCACAGCTAACTATTCCATCATTCTCACCGTGTAAAATTAAAACTGGATACTTAAATTCAGATATCTTTTGAGTAATCCAAGTTACTCCTTTAGTAAGAGAATAACATAAACCTGCAGTGAAAGTTTTTCCATTGTGTGGATCTATTTTATACCAGTCAACAACCTCTTTAACACTGCAAACACCATCTCCAAGTTCATTAGGAAGTGCTGTTAGATCGTCCATACCAGCGGGTAGCGATGTTATTAATCCTTTAGTGTCATTAACTAAAGCTCCACTAGTGATAATTCCTTTTAGCTTTTTATCTGGATATTTTACTGCATATAAAGTAGCAGTGTATCCTCCCATACTATGGCCTAGTAAAAATACTGGTAGATGTGGATTTTCTTTAATAGCTAAATCAACTAAAACATTGGTATCATCAAGTAATTCATTAAAATCTGTTAAATGAGCTTTTTCACCTTCACTTCTACCGTGACCACGATGATCAAAGCGATAAGTACCTATACCACTTTCACAAAATTGTTTAACTAAATGGTCGTATCTTCCTTGATGTTCGCATAATCCATGAACAATAACAGCTATCGCTTCAGGATTTTCTGGGAAATCAGTTTTCATAAATAGGTTAGTGCCATCAAATGATGCTATAATTTTCTCACTTTTGTGCATAGTAAACCTCCGTTAAATTTTATTTAAAGCGAAACTATTTTTCGCTAACATAAAAAATTATCTTTTGAGTTAAATGCATATATCTACTTTTATATTATCATTGATTTAAACTTGTGTCAATTAGTATATTATATTAAATTTTATATTATAATTTATTCAAAAAAATAGAGATGCAATGCATCTCTATTTAAAATTTATTTATGCTTATAACCTGTGTATATACACATTATCATTGCAAAAACAGCAAGATAAGACCAAAATTTATGTTGTTTCATCTTTTTTTTCCTCCAATTTTTTTATAAAATCTTCTTTTTTCATCAATTGTTTTGCCGAAGTTAATGTTAAGGCAATTGTAGAAGCATTATGTAAAAATGCAGAAGTACCTGCAGTTATTGTGCCGAAAATTCCAAGTATGATAAGAGCTGAATTAAACGATACAATAAATCCATATTGATTATAGATTTTTCTCATTAATTTAATTGCAAGTCTTCTAGTTTCTATAATTTTTGTTAATTCATGAGTTAAAATAGAAATATCAGCAACTTCTCTTGCTATATCCGAAGATCCATTTAAAGTTAAAGATACATCTGCAATGCTTAAAGCAGGAGTGTCATTTATTCCATCGCCAACCATTAAAATAGTTCTTCCCTCGTCTTTAAGATTTTGAATTATCTCGGCTTTTTTATCAGGTAGAACAGAAGCGTAATATTTATCAATGCCTAGAATATCCGAAGTAAATTTAGCATTACTTTCGCCATCTCCAGTTATCATATAAATATCTTTAATACCTTCTTTTCTTAATAGATTAATTGTTTTTTTAGCGTCTTGTCTAGGAGGGTCATTAACGCATATAACACCAATTAGTTTTTTATCTATCGCTAGATACACAGCACTATCACTGCCTATTTCATTATTTATAAATTCTTCTTTTTCAAAAGGATATAAAACACCTTCATCTTCAAACACAAAATGCTTACTTCCAATTATCGCGTGTTTTCCATTGTAAGTGCTTGCTATACCATGAGCTACTATATATTCAACCTTACCATGATTTTCAGGATGGCTTATCCCCTTTTCTTTTGCATAACTAACTATTGAAGCTGCAACACTATGAGGAAAATGCTCTTCAAGACATGCAGCCACTTTTAAAACTTCATCCTGTGAATAATTTTCATCTAAAGAAATAATTTTTGATACTTTTGGAACTGCATTAGTAAGAGTTCCGGTTTTATCAAAAACAACAGTGTCTACTTTTGATAATATTTCAAGATATTTACCACCTTTTACTAGCACTTCATTGTTAACGCTTTCTTTTAAAGCAGATATTAAAGTGATTGGAGTTGTTAGCTTTATAGCACAAGAAAAATCGACCATTAAAACAGAAATAGCCCTAGCTAAATTACCTGTTAATAAAAAGGTAGTTAAAAACAATCCAAAACTAACTGGGACTATGTCATCAGCGAGTCTTTCAGCCTTTGTTTGAACTAAAGCTTTTTCTTTTTCACCAGTATCTATTAAATCAATTATTTTAGCTATACGAGAGTCACTTTGTAAATTCATTATACATATGTCGATTTCGCCATCTTCTAAAACTGTTCCTGCAAAAACTGTGCTATCTACGGATTTATGCACTGGAATTGGCTCGCCAGTCATAGTAGATTCATTTATTAAAGCATCTCCTAAAACAACTGTTCCATCGACAGGTATTAAGCTACCTTTTCTAATACGAATTACATCTCCAACAATTAAATCTTTTGTTTTCACTTCAATTTCTGTTCCATCTTGAACTAACCAAACTTTATCAACATTAATAGTTAAACTTTTAGCTAATGCATTTTTTGCTCTTAAATTAGCGTATTCTAATAATAAATCTGATAATTTTAATAAAAACATTGTATTTGAAGCAGTTGAATAATTTTTATATAATAAAGATGCACCAATAGCAGTAGCATCTAAAACTTCAACGTTAATTTGTTTTTTTGATAAAGAGTAAAATCCACTTTTAATATATGGAGCTGCACGATATAGCGTGTAAACCTTATGAGGCAAAGTTGGTAATAAAAAATATCTTAGTGTATGAAAGGTGAAGTGCTTTACAATCTTCTTTTTAATATTATTTTCTAATATGATTGCTTTTTCTTCTGCTGTTGGTTCAGAAGTAGGCATAGTTTTTAAAGTTAAATTAGAAATTGTTTCTAACACTTTATCTCTTGTTTTATTATTTTTATACTCAATAAGCACAGAGCCATTAATAACATTCGCTTTAACATTAATTACTCCATTTAAAGAAAGGAGCAGCTCACTTAAACCGTAACACTGCTCCTGAGTTATAATATATTTACCAAAGCGAACTCTTAAACGACCTGGCTTATCACATATTATGTGATATTTCATAGGCACTCCTTAGTTTACTTCACAAGTAACATCTAGTTCACAGTCATCTTTTGCAACTGCTTTTGCTTCTGCACAAATATCTTCTGCTTCTTCACGAATATTTGCAACGTTTTCTAGGACTTTATCTTTTAGCATAATTCCATTAGCTACGCCTTTAACTGCTAATTCACGTGCTTTTTTTGTTTTTAAAAAACTTAGCACAGCTACACCTGTTGCCGCCCCTGCTGCAAAAATTACTTTATGCTGTTTTGTTATATAATTAAACATATATTTACCTCCTAAATATCGAATTACTTAATTATATCATTTTGTTTAAAGTTTTATCTACTCCAAAACCGCAATTTTCTCTATATTTCGACGGAGTGATACCATATATTTTTTTAAAAGCATTAGAAAACTTACTAACATTTATATATCCTGTGATATATGCTATTTCGCTTATTTTTTTATTAGAAGTTCTAAGAAGTGTTTTTGCTTTTTTAATTTTAATTATATGTATATATTTCTTAGGGGGTAAACCAAAATTTTCATTATATATATTTCTTAAACTAGTTTCAGAAATATAAAGAATTTTTGCAATTCTCTTTTCTGTTAAAGAGTTATCTAATAGTAATCGTCTTGATATATTTAGTAGTGGTTTTTTATTATTCATTTTTTCTCCAAATATAAAAAGCCTGAGAAATATATCTTAGGCTTTTTATTATAAAAATAATGCTTTATATAAAAAAGCAATACTTTTTTATCAAGATAAAAATTATATTTTCATCTTGATAAAATAAATTATGCTAATTTTTCACCAAGTTCTTTGCAAGCTGTTTCTGCATCTGAATCTGGTGTATTACAGCAAATATATGTTTCAACGCTTTTAGCTGTTGTTTCTTCTTCCCAGTTTCTCATCCATTCGCCATCGCCCCAATCGTAAGAACCGAATAAAACTACAACTTTATCAGCTAAAGAATCTTTAACATCATCCCACATTGGTTGGAATTCTGTTTCTTCTAAAACTTCTGCACCCATTGAAGGGCAACCGAAAGCAATACTATCATATGAAGCAACTGAATCTTTTGTGAAAGCATCACATGTTAAAACATCAACTTCTGCACCTTTTGCTTTTGCACCTTCTGCTACACAATTTGCCATGATTTCAGTATTACCTGTACCACTCCAATAAACTACTGCAACTTTGCTCATAATAAAAATCTCCTTTTAAAAAATAATAAATTATATATACTAAGCAGCATACCTTTTTTTAACAGTAAGCTGCATAATATCTCTTCCATCTTCCCATAGTTTTTTATACATAGCCTTGCATTTATCATATCTTGCAAATTTTTGCAAAGCTTCTTTAGTATCTCCATAAACCTTCCAATAACCACAAAGATTACAATCTTTACCTTTATGACAAATAAAGCCTTCAACATCTTGTGTTGGATATCCTAAAAACAAACCTATTTCATGAGGAAACTCATCAGATTGATGCAATCTTTTTGAAAGATTATTTATAGCCATTAAAACACTTAAATCTCCATATCCATATGAACTTAGAATTTCTTTTGCTTTTGCATCTTTTAAATCATTTTTAAGCATTTCATTTCTATACATATATATTAGAGCTGAATTAGAGCTGACTTTTAAAAGAACAATTTTAATATCTGTATTTTTAAATTTATTATTCCAAAACTTTATATCATTATATAAAATTTCTTTTTTTGAAAATCTTACAGTAAATAAATTTGCAACTTTTATTCCAGACAAAGTTAAAGCACATTGCTCAATTAAAACTTTTTCACTAATCATTTTACCCTCTTTATTAAATATATTTTTAAATAATAATGTAATTAATTTTAAAATTAAAGTGTAACTTTTTATAAAAACTAATTTTATATGACAACAAAAATCCGATTTAAAGTTAGTAATAACTAATCAATTTGATAAAAAAATTAAGACAAAAACGTGTATTAAATCTGTCTAATTTAATTAGTTAGTTTAATTTAACTAATGTTAAGTTTATCATATAAATTACTTCTTGTCAATAGAGTTTTTCATTATATTTATCTTTATTTTATCTATATTTTTTTATTAAATTTAATTGCAAATAATTTATAAAACACAAAAAAAGATGGTAGATTTTTACATCTACCATCTTTTAAAGACTATTTATTAAAACGTATTTTATTTATTAAGCTATTTCTTCTTCTTCTTCTTCATCTTTTCTTCTTTTTAGTAAGAAGAATATTAAGAAAAGTCCTAGTAATAAAGCAGCTAGAGCTAAAATCCACCATGGTGAACCTGAATCACCTGAAGATAATGGTACTTGCGCATCTTCAATATCAACTTCTTCATCGTCGCCAGCATCGCCTTGTGGAACTTCTTGGTCTTCGATTTCAACTTCTTCATCGTCGCCAGCGCCAGGAATTACAACTGGAGCCGCTGGGCCTGTACCTGTGCCTGTACCTGTTGTTGTACTTGTTGTAGTGCCGCCGCCATTTGAATCATCATCATCATCGTCATCGTCGTCTTCAGTTTCAGTTTCAGTGTTTCTTGTAAGAACGCCTTCGTTAGCTTCTTCTAAAAGGAAGTTAACAACACCAGTTTTAATTTGAGCTGTTATTGTTTTAGTTGTTTCATCAGCAACTAATTCTATTGAATCTTTTGCTTCTTGTTCTAAATCAGCTGGAACATTATTTGAAACAATTTCAAATTCAGTTTGGCTAATTGAAGCTGAACCAGTAACTGTTTGATCTTTTACATTAACAGCAAGTTTAATTGGTTCGATTTCTAATTCTGCTGTTAGAGATAATAGCTCATAATCTGTTTGGATTGTTGAGTAAACTTGGATTTTTAAATCAACAGTTTTTGAATCTGTATTAGTTGTATCGCCTGTTACAACAATTTTAATGTATTCGCATTCATCGTTTAAGTTTTCTAAAGCAGTCATTAATTCTGAAACACTCATTGCATTTGCATTATTAACAATAGCTTCAACTTTTCCAATTTCGCCATTTAATTTTTGAATTTCAGTGTTTAAAGCGGCTTCTAGTTGATTTTTTAAATCATCAACGTTATTAACTTTACCTAAAACTTCTGATTCAAAATCTGCTACATTAACGCCAGCTTTTTCTAATAAATTAGTAGCTTTAGTATATGTATCTTGAAGATCTTGAGGAATTAAATCAACAAAAACATCTGATAATACTACATCTGAAAGAGTAGTAACTTTTAAACCTTCAACAGCTGTTTTAGCTTTTGCTGTTTCAGTTAAAATAGCAGCAGCAACGCCTGTTTCACTCATTAAAAATTCTTTACCATCATAAGTTTTTGTAGCTGTTCCTAAATCAGCAGTTATTGGTAATTGTGAATCAATTTCTTGAACTACTAAGAAAGCTTTTTGATATAATTCAACTAATGCTGCTCTAACTTCTGGATCGCTAAGTATTTCTATTAGAATTTTTTCTGCTTCTTCTTTTAGTTTATCTTTTGCAGCTTCTAATGCTTTTTCAGCATATCCTTCTAAAACTTCTTTAAGTTTTGAAGTATCTAATCCTTCAATTTGGCCTTCTAAATTATCTAAAAGATCTTTAATTGTATCAATTTTACCGTTTAAAATTCCTTCAATAACTTCTGCAGCATTTTTTAAAGCTTCTTCTTTAGCTAATAATTGATCTCTTAAATCATTTAATTTTTCTTCTGCATCTTTATAAGCATCAGAAAGTTTATCTGTAATAGCATCTAAATCTTCTTTAGCTTGTGCGATTTCAGTATTTAAATCTTCAATTTCTTTTTCAATTTTATTTGCTATTTCAGTAATTTCTTTTGCAATTTCGCCATAGTATTTATCGCTTGACATTGGAGCAAAACTCACTTTATAGTTTAAACCTAAAGTAGTCGTTGCTGTATCTGTTAATAAAACTGTGTTGCCTAATTCTGCTTTAACATCATCTGTTAGCAGTAAGTAGCTAATTGAATTAACAGTTGCATAATGGTCTGCTGTTAATTGTGCTTCTAAAATTTCTGGAGCAACTGGGTAGAATATACCACCATTATCAGTAAAAGTTGTAGCTGCATCAGCATAGTAAATAGTTACTGGTAATTGATCTACACCTAGAGTTAGGTTTGTTAATGGAATAGAAACTGGAATTGGAAGTACTAAATCTAAACCACTAATTCCTGGTATATTAATTCCTGTTAATTTAATTAAATCATCTAAGCTAATATTAAATGTTGCTTCTAGTGATAAAGATAGAGTTGTGCTTTCGCCAGCATTAACTGTTCCACTTAGACCATTGTCTGAAGTTGTAACTTTTAAAGCGAATGTGCTTGTTCCAAAGCTTTCAATTGTTGAAATTAAACTTTCAACTGAACTAATTCCATTATTTGCGCTATTTAATACAGCATTAATTTGATTGATAATAGTGTTTATTTCGCCAATGTATAAATCTTCAAGATTAATATTAAATCCACCTAAATTAACTTCTTTATTTATAGTTGGAATACTAATGTTTGATCCTATTGACACACCTGAATTTTCAAAAGAAGATTTTGCATCATTTAAAGCATTAACAACTTTATTTAATACATCATTTGAGAATTCTGTTAGATCTTCGCCTTCGATATCAGCAAGTGCTCTACCGTCGTATAATTTATTATAACTACCTAAATCTAATGGAAGTCCTAGTGGTGTTGTAACATTACTTACAATTCCACTTACAGCTTCATCAACTATACCAGTAAGTAGGGCTGAATCAAGTATAATACCATCTGTTACCGTAATATCAAAGTTAGTTAAACTAGAAGCGTCAACTGTTAATGGTGTTGTTAAAGATCCCCATGAAGCAGCTCCTTTTGTTACTTCAAGACCTGCATCTTCGATTTCTTTAATCGCTGCATCGCTAGTTTCGTTTGGAACTTCAACATAGAAACCTAGTAAGTTTAATCCTACTGTTGGAATATCTTTAGTTCTATAAACTTCATAATTATTGTTAATATTACCAGCTACACTATTAACTGTGATTTTAACATCTGTAACTTCATCTATAGTTACAGATTGATTAAAATTAAAGTTATATTTTGTATATGTGTCAATATTTGCTTCGCCACTAATATTTAAAGATAATTTATAAGTTCCAGCGTCTGTCATATCAGCTGGATCAACATTCACATTATCTACAGAAATAGAGTCTAAAATAGCTTGTTGTGCTCTATTGCCTGTTAATTGTGCTTTTGCATCTGCAATAAATTGTGCTTTTGCAGCATCTAATTGGCTTTGTGCAGTGTAAGTTAAATTATTTTGTGCAGGCATGATAAAGCTATAAACATCTGTTAAATTATCAATAACTTCTAAAGTACCATTAACATATTGGAATTTATAGTTTGTATTTGAAAGCACTAGTGATCCAACAGATGGAACAATGTTATGCTTTGATTTTTCAGCGCTTGTATTTAAATATGTACCTGCTGTTAATTTTGGTGCGCCTGTGTATGGAACCTCTCCATTAACTCCACCTGTTATTTCATATGTGAAAAGATCTGCTGGAATATCAGTTCCTTCTTGAATTTCTTTGCTATGTGCTGTAACTGTTAAAATTGCATGGTCGATTTTGTAAGTTGCTACAGTAATGATCGTACCAAGAATATTAAGTTTAACTTCATAATTAGAATCTGAAGCAGCTGTTTGAGTATGTCCTGTCATTTCAATTGCAAGATTTTTGTCAATAGCACTAATTAAACTTGTTAAAGTTTGAAATTTAGTATTGAAAGCATCTGGTGTTGTAGCACCTAAATTTTTGATTTCTTTTAGTGATTGACTATTAATTAAAAGCTCATAAGCACCTTTTTTAAATAAACCTGCTGATGCTTGCTGTTCTTTAAGTTCAGCAACAATACTATTATAAATAGTTTCCCCGTTTACTGTAATTTCATTTGCATGGCTTACACCATCATATGTAAATGTGTAATCAGCAGCTCCGCTTGTAGCAAAAACTGTAATCGGCGCTGTGCCAAACACTAGTGAGAAAGCCATAATTGCAGCTAAAGAAAAGCTAACAACTTTATTTCTCATTTGTTTTAAACTAGTTATTTTCATTTTAATTCTCCTTAATTATTATTTTATAATTGTTTTAAAATAAGTTTATAATTCACCTAAAATTTAACTTTAACTCCATTATACACCAAAATTGTTACATTTCAATTACATGCAAGAATTATTTTAATTTTTTAAGTATTTTTGTTGTTTTACATATTTTTTTAGTGAGTTATTCTACTGAAATTAGTTATTTTTAACGTATAATGTGTATTTATTATATGTATTTTTTTAAAAAAAACTATCTTTATATTTTAACATCATTTTTACAATTCCATAATATGGGTGTGCTTTGTTACTTAATGTTACCTTTTTATCCTAATTATTTATTAAAATACTCCACTATATGTAATGATATTTAATATATAATAAGATGTTGACAAAAAATATATAATATGATAACATTGTTATTAAAAATAACTATGTTATGTAGGTGGTGATTATTTGAGCTATTCTTCAAACTTAACTAAAGAGAGAATTTTAACCTGTGCAAAAGAAGAATTTTTAAAAAAAGATTTTATAAATGCTAATATTCGTACTATAGCTAAAAATGCTAATGTTACTACTGGTGCTTTATATAATCATTTTAAAAACAAAGAAACTCTTTTTGACGCTTTAGTGTCAAAGTTTTCTAATGAATTATTAGAGTTATTTGAAACTGTTCATAGTAATGTTCCTGAACATCTAGAATTCATTGATAAAGAAAAAAAAGATAGTATGTCAAATGGCAGTTTTCTTATTTTAGAATTTGTTTATAATCATTTGAATGAAGCAAAGTTGTTATTTTTCCACTCAAATGGCACTAAATATGAAAATTTTGTTGATAAATTAGTCGAAATTGAAGAAAATGCTTCTATTAAAGCATTAGAAATTGAAAATTTTGATTTTAATAAAGTTAACAGATTTTTTGTTCACATTATGGCTGTTTCAGGAATTAATAATATGCTTGAAACTATTAATCACAATTTAAGCAAAGAAGAAGCTTTTTATTATATGGAGAAAATTCATCGCTTTTATTATGCTGGAACAAAAGAAATATTAGGACAATAGTCCTTATATTTTTATCTTATTAGTTAGTATATATTAACTAATCATTATTTTAAATATCATAATTACTTACATTATTATAAGGAGAAATTAAATGAAAAAACAAAAACAACCAAGTCTTCTTTCAAGGTTATTTAACTTTGCAGGAGCTTATAAAAACTTAACGATTTTAGGTATGATTTTATCGGGAGTAAGCTCAATAACAACCCTACTTCCTGTTATCATGATTTGGCATGGAGTAAAAGGAATATTTGCGATATATCCAAATATCACTTTAACTGATAGTATTTCAAAATACGCATGGCTAGCAGTGAGTTTTGCTATTGGTTCTATGCTTATTTATGCAATTGCTTTAATGTGTACACATATTGCGGCTTATAGAATAGCAAAGAACATAAGAAAAACTGCAATAAATCATATTATGAGTTTGCCACTCGGATTTTTTTCTAATACTGGAAGTGGTAAATTAAGAAGAATTATAAATGATAGTGCAGGAGCAACTGAAACTTATTTAGCTCATCAACTTCCAGATTTAGTTGGCGCTTTTACTACCCCACTTGCTGTTTTAATTATATTATTTGTTTTTGATTGGAAACTAGGATTAATTAGTCTTATTCCGTTGGTGCTAGCTGTTATTTCTATGATGTCAGGAATGGGTAAGGATCAACCTGAAAGAATAAAGCAATATCAATCAGCTTTAGAAAATATGAATAATGAAGCTACAGAATATGTTAGAGGTATTCCTGTTGTAAAAACATTTAATCAAAGTGTATTCTCATTTGAACGTTTTTATAATGTTATACATTCATATAAAAAAGATGTTTCTGGATATGCTTATAATATGAGAACACCTATGACATTGTTTCAAACTTTTTTAGCATCTACTCCAATATTTTTAGTTTTAAGTTCTATTTTTATTATTCTAGGGCAAAGCGATATGAAAGATTTCTTTTTAAACTTTTTCTTTTATTTAATTTTCACTCCTATATGCTCTTTAATGATTAACAAAATAATGTGGGTTAGTCAGCATTCAATGCTTGCAGCAGACGCTGTTTCTCGTATTGAAAACTTATTAAATGAAAAACCACTCAAAGAACCTGAAGTTGGGAAAATAATTGAAAGTTATGATATTAAAATGAATAATATTTCTTTTACATATCAAAATTCAGATAAAAAAGCTGTTGATGATGTTAGCATTACTATAAAGCAAGGTCAAACTGTGGCTTTTGTTGGGCCATCTGGTGGTGGTAAAACTACTCTTGCAACTTTAATTCCACGATTTTTTGATGTTGATAGTGGCTCGGTTGAAATTGGTGGAGTTAATGTTAAAGAAATAATTCAAGCGGAATTAATGAAAAATATATCATTTGTTTTTCAAAACACAAATTTATATAAAGCTAGCATTTTAGATAATCTCCTTGAAGGAAAACCAGATGCTACTTTAGAAGAAGTGAATGCCGCTTTAAAAGCTGCTCGTTGCGATGATATTATAGAAAAACTTCCTAATGGCGTTAATACTGTTTATGGAACTAAAGGCGTTTACCTTTCCGGTGGTGAGGCGCAAAGAATTGCCCTTGCAAGAGCTATATTAAAAGATGCTCCAATTATACTTCTTGATGAGGCAACAGCGTTTGCAGATCCTGAAAATGAACACCAAATTCAATTAGCTTTTAATGAATTAACAAAAGGTAAAACTGTTTTAATGATTGCACATAGATTATCAACTGTTAAAAACGCTGATTTAATTTATGTTATTTCAGACGGAAAAATTATTGAACAAGGAACACATAATGAATTAATTACTCAAAATAAAATGTATGCCGAAATGTGGGAAGAATATCAAAGTGCATTTATTTGGCAAGAAAAAGAGGTGTTAGCATAATGAAGAATTATTTACAAAAAACATTTGCACTAACTGAAAAAGGCGCTAATGAATTATTAAAAGCAAGCGTTATAACTGTTGTAATTAATATTTTAATTATGGCTATAAGCGGTATTTCATATTATTTTATTAAAAACACTCTACTCCCTATTTTAGAAGGCACAACTCCTATTTACACAACTCTTGTTTATATAGTATACGCAGTTTTCACTTTAGTTTTATTAACAATATTATATTATTTCCAATATAATTTTTGCTATATATCTGCTTATGAAGAAAGTGCAAATTTAAGAATTAGTATTGCTGAAACTCTTCGCAAACTTCCCCTTTCATTTTTTGGCAAAAAAGATTTAGCCGATGTTACTACAACTATTATGAATGATGTTTCTATGATGGAAAATGCGTTCTCACATTTTATCCCTAACTTTTTTGGCTCTATAATTTCAACTGTTATTATGGGAATCGGGATGTTTATGTTTGATTATAGATTAGCTATATCTTTAACTTGGGTTATCCCTGTTTCATTTCTTCTTTGTATAGCTAGTAGAAAGTTGCAATTAATCTACACTCAAAAAACAAAAGATATCCAATTAACATACCTTGATAAAATTCAAGAGTGCCTTGAAAATGTTAAGGATATAAAAGCAAATAATAGAGAAAATACTCATCTTAATATTATGAACACTCATTTAGATAATTATGAAAAAGCTAGTATTGTTTCTGAATTTATAACTGGTACATTTGTAAGCTCTGCGCAAATGATATTAAAAGTTGGTATAGCTACAACTATGATTGTTGGCACAACACTTTTAGCTACTGGAGAAATTGATATTTTAACCTTTTTAGTATTTTTAATGATTGCTTCAAGAATATACGATCCATTAGCTGGAGCATTAATTAACTTAGCAGGAATCTTTATTACTTCAAAAAGCGTTAATAGAATGAAAGAATTAGAAAACACTAAAATTCAAACTGGTAAAGATGTTATAACTCCAAATGGATATGATATATCTTTTAAAGATGTAGAGTTTAGCTATGATACAAGTGAAACTGTTTTAAATGGAGTTTCATTTACCGCAAAACAAGGTGATGTAACAGCTTTAGTTGGTCCTTCTGGTGGCGGTAAATCAACTGCTATAAAACTTGCAGCAAGATTTTGGGATTCAAATAATGGAACTATCACTATTGGTGATGAAGATATAAAAAATGTTGAACCTGAAACTTTATTAAAAGAAATTTCAATAGTTTTTCAAGATGTAACTTTATTTAACAACACAGTAATGGAAAATATTAGAATAGGAAAAAAAGGAGCTAGCGATGAAGAAGTTATAACTGCTTCAAAAAATGCTCAATGCCATGATTTTATTATGAGTATGCCGGATGGCTACAACACTCTTATTGGAGAAAACGGCTCTAAACTTTCTGGCGGTGAGCGTCAGAGATTATCAATAGCAAGAGCCTTATTAAAAGATGCTCCTATCGTTCTTTTAGATGAGGCAACCTCCTCTTTAGATATAAAAAATGAAAGTGCTGTGCAAAAAGCTATTTCAAGATTAACTCAAAATAAAACAGTTATAGTTATCGCTCATAGAATGAGAACTATCGCAGGAGCAAGTAAAATTGTTTTATTAAAAGAAGGAAAAGTTGCAGCAGTTGGCACTCATAAAGAGCTAATATCTTCATCAAAAGATTATAAAAATATGATTGATTTACAAACTGAAAGCGCTAACTGGGTATTATAAAATATAAAAGATGGCAACACATTTAATGTTGCCATCTTAATTTAAAGGAGAAAATTATGAGAAATGCATTTTTATCACAAGCAAAAAGCTTACTTTTTAAAGAATACGGAGGTACTAAAGGTAATTTAATTTATACTAGCGCCTGTAAGAGATTTATAGAAATAGTAAACGAAAATATTAATGAAGATAAGGCTATGTATATGCACACTCGTGCTAAAATATATCCTTGTATTGCTATTCTTGATGCATTTATTGAAAATGGATATGCAAAAGAAGAAGCATTAAAATTTATTACTTCTTTTACTCAGCAAAGAAGCCATACTTATGCAAAAATCATAAGAAATTTTATGAAAATACCCTTTATATATAAAAAGATGCCAAAAACATTTGGAAATATGACAAAGAAAAATTTTGGAGAAAAACAAAACTTTAGTGCAAATTTTTACGAAATATCTGATAGAGTTATGCGCTTTGATATGACTAAATGTCCTTATAGTGATATCCTTACAAAATACGGGTATCCTGAAATAACAATAGCTTTTTGCCGTGGTGATGATATTGTTTATGGAAAAATGCATCCAAAGTTAATTTGGGAGCGAACGAAAACTTTAGGTGATGGAGATAGTATTTGTGATTTTAAAATAACTAGAATAGATTAATAAGATTTTAATATAAATAAATTTAATCAATAATATTTAAACCTAAGATTAAATTCCCTACCCTTTTATTAATTTTAATCTAATTATAAATAGCCTTTCCATTATTCTAATTTTTAGTAGTCGCAAAGCAATATTTGGGCTTTACTTCTTGCCCAAAATGAAATTTGATTTTATATTAATTTTTGTAATATAAGTTATACAAAGAAAAAAGACATCAATCATTTGATTGATGTCTTTTTTATGGTGCCCCCGGTCGGAATCGAACCAACGACACAGGGATTTTCAGTCCCTT
>CAYJGG010000041.1:0-15632 GCA_964369915.1 uncultured Oscillospiraceae bacterium
TAAAAAATCGAAGATTTTTTATAACAATAAAGGAATGGCTCACGCCATTCCTTATATTTTAGTATTTTATTAGAGTTTCTTTATGCGTAATAGGCTGTAGATAGTATCTTTTTATAATTATCGTTTTTAATTTTTAGATTGCTCTTTAATATCTTTTTTATGAGAATTATAGACAATAATATGGCTAATCCATAACGCTAAAACACCGCCAAGCATTGCTACATTAGTTGAGTTCACGCCATTAAAAAAGAGATTTAAGATAAGAAAAATTAACGCCACGCTAGATAAAGCAAGTCTGATTTTTGCATGTTTCATAACATATCACCTTCCGTATAATATAAATAATATTTTGATGTAATACTAATTAGGTAATTGTTTTTTAAAAATATAAAATATTTATAGAAATAAGTAAAGAAATTTATTTAACATCTTGTTTTGCTAAAGTAGTTAAAAGTAATAATAAGTATTCAAAAGTATCTTTAAATGATTCAAGTATCACATACTCTTCTGGGGTATGTGCGCCATATGATTTAGGTCCAAGGGTTATAATATCCATCAAAGGCTCTTTATTAAAGAAGAAACCACACTCTAGTCCTCCGTGTGTTGCTTGCTCTTTTAAATCAATATTAAACACCTTTTTATATAATTTTTTATGAGTTTTGCGAAGTTCTGATTCAGGATTGTATTTCCAACCACCAAAATAAGCCCCAACTTCTACATCATATTCAAACACATCTGCTAAAGCTGCAATTTCTTCGCCCATGGCATCCATTTTAGAGTCAATTTCGCTTCTTGCTAATGACCAAAGTAAAATATTATCATCAGTTAATTGAACTGCGCCTAGATTATTTGAATTTAAAGGATGATCTTCAATTTCAAAACTCATATCTCTAACTGTGGATGGGATAGTTAGAATTAATTGGATAAATCTTTTGCTTTCTTTATATTCAAGCATTTTTTCTTTAGCGTCTACTTCTTCAAGAGTAAATCTAAAGTTTGAATCAGTTATTTTTAATTCATCTTGAATATCAAGCCCTACTAAGGCTAATGATTCAAGTGCAGCAGTTTTATCTTCAGCTGCAATAACTGCAACGCCAGAAGAAATAATTGCATTCATCTTATCACCAGCTAAAAAACTCACAACATTTATTTGCGTATGCAAATTTGCGTGATTAATCATTCTAGCTAATAGTTTTGCAGCGTTTCCTCTGCCTTTATGAATAGTTGTAGCCGAGTGACCTCCTTGCAATCCATCTATACCAATTTTTATAAAATGTCCTTTTGCAGGGATAAAATTCGGCTTTGTAGTGAGTTTTAATTCTAATCCGCCAGCACACGCAACTGTTGTGATTGTTTTATCAAGTCCGCCGGCGTCCATATTTATCATTCTTTTAGCGGTAAAAGATTTTTCAGATAATGCAGCAGCGCCTAAAAGTCCTATTTCTTCACCTGAAGTGAAAACACATTCTAGCGGTGGGTGAATAAAATCATTTCTTGATAAAACGCCCATCATATAGGCAATAGCATTTCCGTTGTCTGCGCCGAGCGTTGTTCCACGACTTTTTAATTTTCCATCTTCAATATATAAAGGAAGAGGATCAGTATCAAAATTATGTGGTGAGTCTGGCAATTTTTCAGGCACTATATCAAGATGACCTTGCAGTAAAACAGGTGAAGAATTTTCATAGCCTTTTGATGCAGGCTTTTTTAGCACAACATTGTATGAATTATCTATATAAGCATCTAAACCTAAATTTTTGCCCCAGTTAAAAACATATTCAGCCACAGCTTTTTCGTTTCGCGATGCTCTTGGGATTTTTGAAATTGCCTCAAAAAATCCTAAAACATCACTTGGCTCATAGCCTTTAGTAACTTCTTGCATAATTATAACACTACCTTTCTTGAGTTTTTTATTTTGCTAATTTTTAACTGCAAAATAACAAAACTTTTCTTATTTTTAATAATATAAAATCTATTAAATTTTTTTAAAATTCTAAAGTCATCATTTTAGCTGCTTTATAAATATCTCCACAGCCTAAAGTGATAACTAAATCGCCCTCTTTAACTATTGGCTTTAAATAATCAACAACTTCACTAAATTCATTAAACCACACACAGCCAGGGATTTTATCGGCTAAATCTTTTGAATAAATGCCAATATCATTAATTTCTCTTGAACCCATTATTTCAGTTAAAACGGTTATGTCTGCAATTTCTAAACTCTTTGCAAAGTCATCAAGTAGAAGTTTTGTTCTTGAGTAGGTGAATGGCTGATGAACAGCGATAACTCTATTAAAGCCCATTTCTTTTGCAGCTTCAAGTGTTGCTGAAATTTCGAGCGGATGATGAGCATAGTCATCGGCTATTGTAATGCCGTTTTTAGTGGCAAGGATTTCAAATCTTCTGCCAGTTCCACCAAAGCTATTTAGCCCAGTAGCTATTTTTTCGCTATCAACTCCAATCATATGGCAAGCGGCAAATGCAGCTAGAGAATTATAAATATTATGGCGCCCTGGAACAGATAGATGAACAGTTTGAATTATGTTATTTTCAAATTCAACATCATATGAAAAAAAGCTTTTATGCTCTTTTCTTATATTAACAGCTTTATAATCGTTTATTTTTTCTATCCCAAATGTTTTTATTTCAGTAGATAGATTTTTAATAACATCTGTTGTGTTTTTATCATCTCCATTTATTAAAACATAGCCTTGTGCAAGTTTTGCAAATTTTACAAACGTATCTTGCAGATTTTCAAATGTTTTAAAAAATTCTAAATGGTCGTGGTCTATATTTAAAATTAATGAAATATAAGGAGATAATTCTAAGAATGTGTAGCTGTATTCGCATGCTTCTATAACAGCTAAATCGCTTTTTCCGCTTCTTCCATATCCGTTAATCAAAGGCAGTTTTCCGCCGATAACTAATGAAGGATCTAAATCAGCCTTTAATAAAACTTGGCTTATCATACCAGTTGTGGTAGTTTTTCCGTGAGTTCCGGCAACTGAGATATTCTTTTTAAATATCCTTGAAATTTCGCCTAGGATAACACTTCTTTCAACTGCTTTAATTCCTAGCTCTTTTGCTTTTAATAATTCTATATTATCTTTAAAAATAGCAGCTGAATAAATAACTAAATCAGCACCGATAACAGCATTTGCATCGTGAGGAATAGAAATTTTTATGCCCATATTTCTTTGGGCAGTTATAATATCACCCTCGTTTACATCGCTACCTGTTATATTATACCCTTCGCTCTTTAGTATTTGAACAATTGGATACATCCCACTGCCACCAATACCAATAAAATGAAGATTTTTTTTATTATTTAAAATGCCCATAAAATAGTCATTTCCTTTCGTGTTTATTTATATTATTTTCAATAGTATAAATCATAGTTTTCTTTGCGTGAATGAATAAAGCTAAAATAAAAAGCTACAATAATTTTTGATTATTTTTATTAAAACTAGTACAAAATATTTTCGATATGAGAAGATATAGTTTCTTTATCACCACTGCCGATAACGCCTGAAATTAGATATCCATCAGAATCTATAAAAGCAGTAGTAGGGAAAGTTTTTATTCCAAAAAGAGCAACCGCTTCGCCAAAATTATCAAAATGAGTGCTCACATATTCAATTTCATTTTCTTCTAAAAATGCTAAAACATCATCGTCGGCACTTAAAGCATCAGTTTCATAATTTATAAAAATAAATGAAACTTCTGCTGAATATTCAAGAATTAATTCTTCAAAAATTTTTAAATCCTCGGCACTAGTTTCACTGCTAGAATCCCAAAAATTCAAAACAATTGGTGTGCCGGTGTATTTTAAAAAATCAACATTTTGAGAATCGGTGTTGGTTATAGTGAAATTTGGCACTTTAACTGCAGATGGATCTCTATATTCTGCATTTGATTCTGAGGGCTCTGCTAAAGTTCCTATATTATCAATTTCGGGAAGTATTTTTCGTGTAAGACCTAAAATTAGAGCAATAAAAAGCACTACCACCAAAAGGAAAAGCGAAATTTTTTCTTTTTTTGAGTTCATAAAGAGTCTCCTTGTATATATTAATTTATATTATCTTTGATAATATAAATTCAAATTTTCTTTTCGGCAAAAGAAAGGCCGAAAGACTATTTTTAAGTTATAAAAAATTAGAATAATGTATATTGAGTACATTATATACTATAATTCAAAATATTTCAAACAAATTGGCAATATATCATATTATTATCAAAAAATATTTTATCTAAACTTTACTTGATGAATTTTAAAAATATGGTAAAATAAAAGTGAAAACAAAACAAACTTCATATTTACAGTTAAAGATAGAAAGGGTGTAAGATATGAATATCCACGACCAACATGTACACACAAAATTTTCTCCTGATAGTAATGAGGAAATATTTGAATATTTAAAAAAAGCAAAAGAGATGGGGGATAAATATTTTGTCACCACCGAACACTTAGATTTTAATACACATTATTATAATGATGGAGATATAATTCCAAATTTAGAAAAATTAAAAAAAGAACTTAAAAAGCAAGGAAAAAAATATGGAATTAAAACTCTTATAGGAATAGAATGTGGGTTTCGTGCGGATTTAAAGGATAAAATAGATGCCTTTTTTGCCGATAGAGAATTTGATTTAGTGCTTTTATCAATTCATGAATCAAGAACAGTGGATGTTAGCAATCCTTTGTTTTATAAAAATAGAACATCAAGCGATGCTTATAATGAGTATTTAGATTTAGTTTTAGAAGCAGTTACTGTTCATGATAATTTTGATGTTTTAGCCCATATAGATTTTGCTCTAAGATATATATCCAATAGGATAGAATTAGATGAATTTACAGAAAAGTTTAAAGCTATATTTAAACAGATTATTAAAAAAGACAAGGCACTTGAATTAAACACTAGATTAATAGGAAGATATAACACACTATATTATACAGATTTTATATTAAGTTTATATCTATCAGTTGGCGGTGAAAAATTAACGCTATCGAGCGATAGTCATAGAGTTGGAGATTTTAAAAACCACTTTAAAAGAGCTATACCGCTGTTAAAAGAAAGAGGAGTTAAAGAGCTTTATTATTATAAAAAAAGAAAACCTTATACCATAGAAATTTAATAATTTACAATTTATCAATAAAAAATAAGTCGAAATATGCAACTTTAATAAAAAAAAAGTGTATTTTGACTTATTTTTTATTGAAATATCGCAAAAAAAACTTGAAAAAAATTAATAAAATGTTAATATAGTATTAAGGGGGGTGTTTAAATTTTGAATAATGTGAATAAAAATGATTTAAGTTATCAAATTTATCTTTTTAAAAAAGGTGAACTTTTCTATGCTCAAAATTTACTTGGGAATTTTAAAGTGGGTAATGATAAATGGGTATTTCGAGTTTTTGCACCTAACGCTGTAAAAGTTAGTTTAGTTTGCGATAATAATAACTGGACAGCCGGCGTAAACCATTTAGAAAACATAGACTCTTCTGGCATATGGCAAATTGAAATGTATGCAGAGAATTTTATGTCATATAAATATGCAATTGAGAATATATATGGACAAACGGTTTTTAAAAGTGATCCATATGCTATGCATTTTGAAACAAGGCCAAAAACAGCCTCAAAATGCTACGAAAAACCAGAATTTATCTGGAGAGATAATAAGTTTTTAGAAGATAAAATAAAAAAACCAATTTACACAAATCCTATGAATATATATGAAGTTCATTTATCGGGATTTCTAAGGCATGTAGATGGCAATACATATTCATATAAAGACATGGCAGTTAAATTATGCGAATACGTTAAAGATATGGGATATACTCATATTGAATTAATGCCAGTTAGTGAGTATCCGTTTGATGATTCTTGGGGATACCAAGTTGGGGGATACTTTGCTCCAACTTCAAGATATGGAACGCCAGAAGAATTTAAATGGTTTGTAAATCATATGCATGAAAATGGCATAGGAGTAATCCTTGATTGGGTTCCTGCGCATTTTCCAAGAGATGAATTTGGATTATTTAAATTTGATGGCACTGCTTGCTATGAATATCAAGATGAAAATAAAGCACAACAAAAAGATTGGGGAACAATGGTTTTCGACTTTGGTAAAAACGAAGTGCGAAGTTTTTTAATTAGCAATGCTTTATATTGGATAGAAGAATATCATCTTGATGGATTAAGAGTTGATGCAGTTGCAAGTATGCTATATTTAGATTACAACAGAAATCAAGGCGACTGGATACCGAATATATATGGAGGAAATCATAATTTAGAAGCGATAGAATTTTTGCAAAAATTAAATACAGAAGTTTTTAAAAGAAATCCAAACACTTTAATGATTGCAGAAGAATCAACAGCTTATCCATTAGTAACTCATCCTGTTAGCGAAGGCGGACTTGGATTTAATTTTAAATGGAATATGGGCTGGATGAATGATACTCTATCATATGTAAAAACAGATCCATTTTTTAGAAAAGGCTCACATCATAAATTAACGTTTGGATTTATGTATGCATTTTCTGAAAATTTTATACTTCCAATAAGCCATGATGAAGTTGTGCATATGAAAGGCTCACTTTTAAATAAAATGCCAGGGGATCATTATCAAAAAATGGCGAATTTAAGAGCTTTTGCAGCTTATATGATGGCGCACCCAGGCAAAAAACTTTTATTTATGGGCCAAGAATATGGAACATATAAAGAGTTTAATGAAAAAGCTGAATTAGATTGGGCGGCTTTAAATGATAATTTACATAAAGGCGCACAAGATACACATAGAGTTTTGAATAATTTATATCTAAATCAAAAATGCTTATATGAACTTGATAGAAGTGATAAAGGATTTGAATGGATAATACCAGATGATAATATTCAAAATGTTTTAGCATTTATAAGAAAAGATAGCGATAACGATTTTATAATCTGCGTTTCTAACTTTTCTAATACAAAAAGAGAGGGGTATGAGATAGGAGTGCCGAAAAGCGGTGTTTACAAAGAAATATTTAATAGCGATAGCCACCTATTTGGCGGAGCAACGTATGAATTAAATAATGAAGTAAAGACTCAAAAAGGCGAAAGACACAATAAAGAAAACTATATAAAAATCGATATAGCAGAGATGTCGAGTATATATCTAAAATTGATTAAATAAAGAATGAAAGAGGGGGACTTAAAGTTATGAAAGAATGTATAGCAATGCTTTTAGCCGGTGGACAAGGCTCAAGATTATATGCACTAACTCAGACTATTGCAAAACCAGCAGTTTATTTTGGCGGTAAATACAGAATTATAGATTTTCCACTATCAAACTGCATTAATAGTGGTATAGATACAGTAGGCGTTTTAACACAGTACCAACCTTTAGAATTAAATGAATATTTAGGCAATGGCCAACCATGGGACTTAGATAGAAACTATGGTGGTGTCCATGTTCTTCCTCCATATCAAAAAGCTAGTAAAAGCGATTGGTACACAGGAACAGCAAATGCTATCTATCAAAACATACAATTTATCAAAAGATACAACCCTGAATACGTGTTAATTTTATCAGGTGATCATATTTACAAAATGGATTATGATACAATGCTAACTCATCACAAAGAAACAAATGCGGATTGCACAATAGCAGTTTTAAATGTTTCAAAAGAAGAAGCTTCACGCTTTGGAATTATGAGTTGCGATGAAAATGGAAAAATTACAAAATTTACAGAAAAACCAAAAGAGCCAGAATCAACACTAGCTTCTATGGGGATTTACATATTCACTTGGGAAAAACTCGAAAAATATCTAACACAAGATGAAGATAACGAAAATAGCGATAAAGATTTTGGGAAAAATATTATTCCAGATATGCTAAAAGACGGACAGAATATGCAAGCATATGAATTCGACGGCTACTGGAAAGATGTTGGAACAATTGAATCTTTATGGGAAGCTAATATGGATTTATTAAATCCAAATGTTCCATTCGACGTGTGGGATAATGCGTGGAGAATTTATTCAAGAAATAGAAATATGCCTCCACATTATATAGCTGAAAACTCAACTGTAAAGCATGCCATTGTAGGCGGTGGCGGTGTTATAAAAGGAGATATAGATTTCTCTGTTGTTTTCCCAAATGTAACTTTAGAAGAAGGTGCAGTAGTGGAAGATAGTATTATAATGCCTAATGTTAAAATCGGTAAAAACTCTGTTGTAAGATACGCAATTATCAGTGAAAACTGCGTTATTGGAGATAATGTTACTATCGGCGCTCGCCCAGAAGACGTTGAAGATGTTTCTGCTTGGGGAATTACAGTTTTAGGAAATGATGTTGTTATAAAAGATGGCGAAGAAATAAAAACAAAATCAATGATATATCAAGACGGAAGGAGAGAATAAATATGGCAGTTAATTCACAAAAAGTTTTAGGAATTATTTTTCCCAATATGCATGATGAGCAAATCGGCGAAATAACAAGACATAGAACAACTGCGAGTGTTCTCTTTGGAGCAAGATATCGCTTGATAGATTTTAATTTATCTATGTATGTGGCAGCGGGAATTGATGATATAATTATGCCAGTTAGAAGAAATTATATTTCTTTAGTTGATCATATCGGCTCAGGCAGAGATTGGGATTTAGCAAGAAAGCTTGGTGGAATTAGAATTTTCCCTCCTTTTGCAAGAGAAGAAAGCGGAGCGATTTACTATAAAGACCGCCTAGAAGCTTTACATACACTAGAAACAACTATTAAATCTTCAAGTGCTGATACTGTTGTTTTATCCGACTGTGGCATTGTTAGCTGTGTTGATTTAAACGATGTTTTAAAAACTCACAGAGAAAATGAATGCGATGTTACAGTAGTTTATAAAAAAGAAAAAATCGATGCGTCTAGCGTTGATGAAAATGTAACGTTTGAAATAGATAAAACAGGCTGTGTTTCTAATGTTTTTATCAATGATGATGATAAAGGCGTTGTGAATAACGGAATGTGGATATATGTTTTAAAAAGAGAACTACTTTTAAATATGATTAGCCACGGAATAAAAAGAGGCTATACAAGTTTTGAAAAAGATGTTTTGCAAAGAGGGATAGACACTCTAACTATTTGCACATATGAATACAAAGGCTTCTTAAAAAGAGTTACCGATTTAAAAACATATTTTGATGCTAATTTATCTTTATTAAATCCTGAAAACATTAAAGAATTATTTTCTTCTTATCCTATATACACAAAAGTTCGTGATGATGCTCCAGTGAAATACTCACTAGATTCAAACGTTAAGAACTGCGTTGTTGCTGATGGATGCTTTATAGAAGGAACAGTTGAAGATAGCGTGTTATTTAAAGGCGTTAAGGTTGGTAAAAATTCGCAGATTAAAAACTGCGTTTTAATGCAGGATACTGTAGTTGGAGATAATGTTGTTTTAGAAAATATAATTTGTGATAAATCAGTTGTTATTTCTAATGAAACTAAATTAATTGGAAGCGCTAGCTCTCCAGTTTATTTCCCAAAAAAATCAGTTATATAAAAATTAAAAGTGAGAATGCCTTTGGTATTCTCACTTGTGATAATATAAGATATTAAAAATAATGTCGATTTTAATAAAACGAAAAGGGATTAAATTTGAAAATCAATTTTCAAATTTCGAGTTTGTGCCTTTATATATAAAGGATTAATAAATGGTTGCCATCTATAAACTGTGCGTGCCAAATACACAAAACTCAAAGAAAGGAATTTAAAATATGAATATATTATTTGCATCGAGCGAAGCCGTTCCATTTATTGCTTCTGGTGGCCTTGGAGATGTTGCAGGAAGTTTGCCAAAAGCATTAAAAGATGAAGGGGCAAATGTTAGCGTTGTGTTACCGCTGTATAAAAAAATAAAAGAAAAATATATAGATGAATTAGAGTTTATAACTGATTTTAAAGTGACACTTGGCTGGAGAAATCAGTATTGTGGAGTTTTTAAATTGCATTATAATGATGTGGATTATTATTTTATCGATAATGAATTTTATTTTTGTAGAGAAGGCGGAATTTATGGCCATTTAGACGATGGTGAAAGATTTGCGTTTTTTTCAAAAGCAATTTTAGATATGATAAAATATACGGATATAAAAGTTGATTTAATTCACACAAACGACTGGCAAACAGCCCTAACTAATATTTTTATAAATATTTTTTATAGAGATGATTTAAAATTCTGCGATATAAAAACAGTGTTCACTATTCATAATATTCAGTATCAAGGGCAATATGGCAACGAAGTTATAGGAGATATGCTTGGAATTCCTTTAGAATGGCATCATCATTTAGAATATAAAGGCTGTGCAAACTTTATGAAAGCTGCTATTGAAAACGCAGATAAAATTACAACAGTTTCGCCAACATATTCAAAAGAAATCCTAACTTCATACTACGCCCATGATTTAGATGAATTACTAAATGAAAGACAGTTTAAATTAACAGGGATTTTAAATGGCATAGATTACGTTAGCCATAATCCAAAAACAGATAAGACAATTGCAAAAACATATCACGCTGATGCATTTAAAATGGGTAAAAAAGCTTGTAAAAAAGCGTTAAGAGATGAATTTAATTTAAATAATGATAATTCGCCAATTATATCAATGGTAACAAGATTAGTGGAACATAAAGGCATACCAATTGTAATTGATGCGATGCAAGGCTTAATTGATTTAGGCTATCAAGTTGTGGTTTTAGGTAGTGGCGAGAGTGAATATGAAAATTATTTTCATTATTTAGCAGGAAAATATCCAGGCAGAGTTGGGGTGTATATTGGTTTTGTGCCAGCATTAGCTAAAAAGATTTATGCAGGGAGCGATATGTTTTTAATGCCAAGCAAATCCGAGCCTTGCGGATTATCTCAAATGATTTCTTTAAGATATGGAACAGTTCCAATAGTTCGAGAAACAGGCGGGCTTGCCGATAGCATTAAAGATTCTTTAGATGGAATAGGAAATGGATTCACATTTAAAAACTATACATCTGATGATTTATATAAAGCTTGTGAAAGAGCATATAATGGATATCAAGATAAAGATGGGTTTGCAACTTTAGTTAAAAGAGGAATGCAAACAGATTGTAGTTGGCAAAAATCTGCAAAAGAGTATATCGAAATGTATAGCCATACTTTAAATTTATGGTAATATAAGTAAAAAAAACTTGTAAAAACATAGCTTATGCTTTAAAATAGCATTAGCTATGTTTTTTATAAGGAGAGATTTATGGATGATTTATATTTAGCACTAACGGTAGTGTTTCCACTATTTTTTATGATGGCGCTAGGATATCTTTTAAATGGGTTAGGGATGTTTACAGATGAGTTATCAAAAGGATTAAACGCACTTTGCTTTAAAGTTTTTTTGCCGTGTGTATTATTTTTAAGCATATATAACAGCGATTTTTATAGCGATTTTTCGATAGAATTAGTCTTGTATGCCTGCGTGCTTACAATTATAACATTTATTTTATTAATGATTTTTATTCCCAAGATGGTGACAGAAAATATTGATAGAGGAGTTGTTATCCAAGGTTTTTTTAGAAGCAACTTCGTCTTGTTTGGAATTCCAGTAACACAGGCTATATATGGAGATGATAATATAGCAGTTACAGCTATATTAATTGCATTCACAGTGCCACTTTTTAATGTTTTGGCAGTTATAGCTTTAGCTAGCTATTCAAACGTTAAAAAAAGCAATAAAGATATATTAGTGGCAATAATGAAAAATCCTTTGATTATAGCTTCAGTGCTTGGATTTCTTTGCTCGATATCAGGACTTAAAATTCCATTTTTAATAGTTGACACAATTTCAGATATATCAAAAATTGCATCCCCACTTGCGTTAATAGTGCTAGGAGCTGGATTCAAATTTTCAAATATCACAAAGTATTTAAGTCAATTAATTATAACTGTTTTAGGAAAAATAGTTATACTACCAGGAATAGGCCTTGGGATTGCAATTTTATTAGGCTTTCGTGGTATGGAATTAACGGCGTTAATGGTTATGCTTGCAACTCCTGTTGGTGTGTCGACTTTTACAATGGCACAAAGTGCAGGAGGCAATGATGAACTCGCAGGGCAAGCTATTGTAATGAGCTCATTACTTTCAATTTTAACAGTGTTTTTATGGATATTCACTTTTAATTATTTTTCATTAATATAAATTGAGAAGATGTGATTTTTTCACATCTTCTTTTATTGTTTTAAATAATAATTTATGCTATACTAAAAGATATTAAAAATAAATCAATGTTTAAATATAAAATAAAGTTTAAAACTATAAAGTTTATGTTTTCGCTAGGAATAATTAGCAAAAGTGCAAAATTAAAACGATGTGTGATAATATAAACTTCGTGAAAAGGAAGGCTGAAAAATGAAAATAATGTATCCAGATTTTCTGTTTGCAAAAACAACTAATATAACACCAGATTTTTTAAAAGAACATGGAATTAAAAATCTACTATTAGACGTGGATAACACACTAACAACGCATAAAAATCCTATCCCGTGGGAAGGCATTGAACAATGGGTTGAAACTATGAAACTCTCTGGGATTAATATGATAATAATTTCAAATAACTATGAAGAAAGAGTTGCGCCTTTTGCAAAAAAACTAGGGCTTATGCATAATAGTTTTTCAGCAAAACCACTCCCTTTTTATATCTATAAATGCATGGAAAAATTAGGAGCAACTAAAAGAGATACAGCGATAGTTGGAGATCAAATTCTAACAGATATTTTAGGCGGAAATTTTATAGGAATAAAATCAATTTTAGTGCTTGCTATAAAAGAAGAAGGCACAGCTTATTTTGATATAAAAAGAAAATTTGAAAAAGGTTTTATCCAAAGACACATACAAAGAAACGGAGATCCTTTATAATGATTAGATTTGGGCCAGCTGGAACTCCTGATGATTTTAAAGAGCTAGGCTTTAAAAAGACAACGCAAATGATGGATTATTTAAAACATCATAACCTATCTGCGTTTGAGTATCAATGCACAAGAGGTGTTCGTGTAAACGAGGAAACTCTTAAAATTCTAAATGAAAAATCGAAAGAAAATAATGTTATGATTTCTATGCATGCACCTTATTTTATTTCGATGTCGAGTATAACAGAAGAAACAAGATTAAAAAGCGTTGATTATATTTTAGATTCTGCAAAAGCATTAAAAATACTAGGCGGAAAAAGAATAATTTTTCATTCAGGCTCTGCTGGAAAAATCACTAGAGAAGAGGCTTTATTAAAAGCAAAAGACACAATGTTTTTAATGCAAAAAGCATTAGATGACAACGGATTTTCGGATATCATTTTATGTCCTGAAACAATGGGCAAATTAAATCAGTTAGGCGATTTAAATGAAGTTTTAGAGCTGTGTAAAATAGATAAAAGGATAACGCCTTGTATTGATTTTGGGCATTTAAATGCAAGAGATAACGGAGCTATAAAATCAAAAGAAGATTATCTAAGAATTTTAGATAAAATCGAAATTGAATTAAAAGATGAAAGAAGTCAAAACTTTCATGTGCATTTTTCAAAAATAGAATACACTCAAAAGGGTGAAAAAAAGCATTTAACTTTTGAAGACACTGTTTACGGGCCCGAGTTTGAGCCATTGATGGATATATTATATGAAAGAAAATTAAGCCCTACTATTATTTGCGAATCAGCAGGAACGCAAGGAATAGATGCAAAAACCATGAGTGAGTATATAAAAAAATTAGGATAGATATTAATAAAAGAAAGGGACACAAAAATGAATACAAGAATTCAAAACTTAACAAAACAAATGGGATTAGACTTTGAAGGCGCTTTAATTACGAGCGACCAAAACAGATTTTATCTTTTAGGAATGAAATCAAGCGCAGGAACTTTATTAGTTTTAAAAGAGGCTGCATATTTTATTATTGATTTTAGATATATCGAGCTTGCTAAAAAAACAGCAAGATGCGAAAATATCATTCTTCAAGATAATTTAAATGAGCAAATAAACGAACTACTTAAAAAACATAATGTTAAAACTCTTTGTGTTGAAGATAGTTTAACTGTTGGAAGATTAAATGAATTTAAAGAAAAACTAACTGCAAAAATTAATATAACAAGCCAATTAACAAAAGAGATTTCTAATTTAAGAAAAGTGAAAGACGAAGATGAATTAAAGGCTATAAAAGTGGCGCAAGAGATAACAGACGAAACTTTCACTTATATGCTTTCAATTTTAAAAGCAGGAGTTAAAGAAAGAGATTTTGCTATCGAACTCGACACTAAAATGAAAAAACTAGGCGCTGAAGGCAATGCTTTTTCAACTATATTAGTTAGTGGTCAAAATTCAAGTTTGCCTCATGGAGTGCCAGGGGAAAAACTATTAGAAAAAGGCGATTTTGTAACGATGGACTTTGGAGCAAAATATAATGGCTACTGCACAGATATGACAAGAACAATAGCAATAGGCCACGCTGATGATGAAATGAAAAAAATGTATAACACAGTTTTAGAAGCGCAAACTAGAGCAATAGCTGCAATTAAAGCTGGAGTTACTGGAAAAGAAATCGATAAAGTTGCAAGAGATTATATTTATTCTAATGGCTATGAAGGGTATTTTGGTCATGGCCTTGGACACAGCTACGGAATAGATGTTCATGAAAATCCTCGCTTTTCAGAGGCAGAAGAGGGCATTATGCAAGAAGGAATTTTAATGACAGTTGAACCAGGGATATATATTCCAGGAAAATATGGCGTTAGAATAGAAGACACAGTTAGAATTACTCAAAATGGCTGCGTAAATCTTGCAAAAAGCACTAAAGATTTAATTATTCTTTAATATATAATTAAATTAACGCTAATTTTTAAAAAAATATAGTGTTTTCCTTGATTTTATATAGAAAAAATTAGAATTACACTTGAAATTTTGCCCATTTTGATGTAAAATTATAGAGATAAATAATATTAAAATATAAGTATAAATAATTTATTTTAGTGAATAATTTAAATTAGTTATAAATTCGGAGGTTTTTATGGTATCAGCAGGCGATTTTCGCAATGGTATAACATTTGAAGAAGACGGTAATGTTATGCAAGTTATCGAGTTCCAACACGTTAAACCAGGTAAAGGTGCTGCGTTCGTTAGAACAAAAGTTAGAAATGTAATCACAGGGAGTGTTGTAGAAAAAACTTACAACCCATCAGATAAATTCCCGCCAGCATACGTTGAAAGAAAAGAAATGCAATTTTTATATGAAGAAGGCGACTTATGCTACTTTATGGATTTAGAAACATATGATCAAATTCCAGTAAATGCTAGAAAATTAAGCAGTGCTTTTAAATTCGTTAAAGAAAACGATACAGTTAAAATCGTTTCATATAAAGGCGAAGTGTTCGACGTTGAACCACCAAACTTTGTTGAATTAAAAATCACACAAACAGATCCAGGATTTAAAGGGAATACAGCTACAAACACACTAAAACCAGCTATCGTTGAAACAGGAGCAGAAATTAGAGTTCCTTTATTTATCGAAGAAGGCGAAGTTGTTAGAGTTGACACTAGAACTGGCGAATATATGGAGAGAGCATAAAATTCATAAAATGAATTTTATGCCCCAGAG
>CAYJGG010000041.1:15732-18969 GCA_964369915.1 uncultured Oscillospiraceae bacterium
ATTTTTCTTTGGGCAAAAAGAACTCAAAAACCTTGCTAAAGCAAGGAGAGAAAAATACATCTATAATAAAAAAAGAGTGAATTTTAATTTGCTCTAAAAAAGCTAAATTTATTTTAGCGAAATTAAAATCGGCTTTATTTCAATTAAAATATAGCAATAAAAATTAGGCTTACAAAAAAGGAGGATATTTATATGATATCACTTACAGAAAAATTAGCGTACATCAGAGGTCTTTGTGACGGGCTTGGAATCGAAGCTAACACAAATGAAAACAAAGTTTTATTAGCACTTGTAGACTTACTTGATGATTTAACACAAGAAGTGAGCCAACATGAAGGGGACATCGAGCAAATTTTTGAAGAAATCGATGCTATCGATGAAGATTTAAGCGACGTTGAAGACGCTCTTCTTTACGATGACGAAGACGATTATGAAGATTGCTGTGATGATGAAGATTGCGAATGCGGATGTGGCGGACATCACCACCACGATGATGAAAATCCAATCTATGAAATCGAATGCCCTAGCTGTATGGAAATAGTTTGCATGGATGAAGAAATGCTTTTCTCACCAGACTGTGCTTGTCCAAACTGCAAAACTAGTTTTGAAGTAGACTATGAAGGCGTATCTGAAAGCGAAGAATAAAACGAGTTTAATGAATGGCTATGCAGTTTTTTAATTGTGTAGCTATTCTTTTTTAAAAATAAATTTATAAATTTACATTAAAATATGTTTTGAAAATATAATTTTATATAAAGGAAAATAATGCAAAATGAATTATAAAAATAGTAATACGAAAAAAATCTCATGGCTAACTAGATTTTTAATGGCAATTATTTCAATTCCATTAGTTATTTTATCAATGATGGGAACAGTTATGGCAGTGGGATTATATTATGATTTGCGATTTAGTGAGGACGTAGTATATTTTATAACAAGTAAATTATCTTTATTCCCAATCGTTTTTTCTTTTTCTGTTTTGATGTATATCTTGCTTAAAATAATGAGAGAAAATGATAGATTCCTGCAAAAAATAACATTAGTTGGAATTATGATAGGATTAATTTTAGGGATAGCTAGTTTAATGTTTTTTAATAAATTCACGCTAGATGGAATTTATACATATTCTGTTTTTGGAAATAAAGTTTATAGTTTTGAAGACGTTAAAAATTTTAATTTGTCCGATGGCTCAGATGGAGTTCTTAAAATTGAATTTGAAATGGAAGATGGGAAAAAAGTTAGTTTAATGGGTGATACTCTTGACGCTGTAAGCTATAATAGCAGAAATATCGATGAGTATTACACCGAGGATTCAGCTAAAGAATATATTATAGATATAGCAAAAATATTAAAAGAAAATAATGTTCCACTAAATTTTGATATAAAAGAATTAGAAAAAGAAGTTGAGTTTGATTATTGGCTGGATATAGCAGATGAAATTTTATTAATCTATGGCGAGAATTAAATTAGACCTTCGTTTTCAACTTTTTTACTAATATAAATCTAGTTATTTTAAGGCGAAGATAAAGAATATTAAAACGTGTTTAGACAGTAAAAAATAAGGCTTGAGGATATAAACTTATAGGAGATTTTTAATGGATAAAAAACTCAAAGTGTTAGAAAAAATTGCAAAACTATTAAATGATAATAACATAACTTTTGCCCTAGGCGCTTCTTGTATGCTTTATTTTAAAAATATAGTAAGCGAATTTAATGATATAGATATAATGATTTTAGAAGAAGATGCAAATAAGGTTAAAGAGTTGTTTTTGAAAATAGGAGATTTAAATGATAAAGCGGATAACACAGGATATAAAACAAAGGCTTTTATGGAATTTGTGATTGAAGAAATAGAGATAGATGTTATAGCTGGCTTTACCATAACAAAAGAAAACAAAGACTACTATCTTCCGCTAAACCCTGAAAAAATTGAAAATATTTCCTATAAAAACACCATAATCCCCCTTGACAATATCGAAGATTGGCTATATTATTATAAATTAATGGGGCGAGAAAATAAAGCTAGTTTAATAAAAGATTTTTTAAATAAAACATAGCTAAAATGAAAGGAATTTATATTATGAAAAATAAATTTATAACAATATTACTAGCGCTATCTTTAATGCTTACAGCTTGCTCTAGCGAAGCTGAAGACACTATTAGCGAAGAAACACAGGTAGCTGAAAGTGAAAGCGTAGTAGAGGAATCACAAGAGCGCGAAGAAGTAGGCGCAGAAGGGGCAGATATGCCGGGCGTAGGCGTTGTTAGCCCTTATATCGAAGTTAACTCTAGCGATGATTTCAAATTGCAATTAGATATAAAATTAGAAGCTCCACAAGAAGCTGTGGTAAACTATTATATTGTTGTATCAAATACAATAGCTCAAATTGATTACACTAAAAATGAAATAGAATACACCCTTCGTGCTTCAAAAACTGTAAATGAATTAGATTTACATGGAGTGCATGGTGAAGTTAGCGTTGAAGGAGCTAGTGAAGATATCTCTCAAGATAATCAAAGCGTAACTATTACTGTGGTTGAAAATATTGAAGGCGTAAAAGTCGCAACAGCAGTAGCTACGATTCTAGAAGATGATAAAATATACTATTCGCTAACTACTTCTGGAGATGTAGAATTAGAAGAAGTGATGAACGATTTATTAGCAGTGATAACAGATAGTAATGTAGAATAGATATAAAGTAAAATAATGCTACAATAGAATAAATTAAAACATTATAAAATAAGAGAGGATGTCTTAATTTATTGCTTCTAAGTAGCTAATGGATGTATTTAATAAAAGCAAAGGTGAAAATTTATAAAACATAGGTTTTGTAGCTTAAGTGGGGGAAAGCTTTTATAACGAAACATTTAATGAAATGCTAAAAATCATTGAATTTTCAAAGGTTATTATTTTGCTCACAATAGTGCGAAAATAAATATAGTGACACATATTACGCTGTTTTATTACCTAAGCCTTGAAATATTTGTTTTTAATTATAATTAAAAAAATAATCAAAAAAAGACTTATCCTTTTGGATAAGTCTTTTGATTTTTTAAGAGTTGTGAATTATTTTAATTCAACTTTAGCGCCAGCTTCTTCTAATTTAGCTTTGATTTCTTCAGCATCATTTTTAGCAGCAGCTTCTTTAATTGTTTTTGGAGCTCCATCAACTAATTCTTTAGATTCTTTTAGGCCAAGACCTGTGATTTCTTTAACTAGTTTGATAACGCCCATTT
>CAYJGG010000042.1:0-18033 GCA_964369915.1 uncultured Oscillospiraceae bacterium
TATTTTGATAGATTATAAAAAATCTTTTGATTTTATTTCTAATTTTTCTTTTTATCAAAATATCCTCTTTTTAATTTATTAAAAAGTTTTGGCTTTTCTTCTTGCCAAAAAAATATTTTGATAGATTATAAAAAATCTTTTGATTTTTTATAATCTTATTCAATATTTTGAATTTGCTCTCTAATTTTTTCTATCTCGCTTTTTATATCAACAACTAATCTTGTGATTTCAATATCATTAGATTTTGAACCAATTGTGTTTGCTTCTCTATTTAATTCTTGAGTTAAGAAATCTAGTTTTCTTCCTTGTGGTTTTGAATCATTTAAAATTTCTTCATACTGCATTATATGACTATTAAGCCTTGTAATTTCTTCGTCCACTGCTGTTTTATCTGCAAAAATAGCAGCTTCTGTTAAAATTCTAGCATCATCAATTTGTTTATCCTCTAAAATCACTTTTAATTTAGTGAATAATTTTTTTGTATAATCATTAACTCTTTCAGGTGCAGTTTCATTTATTGTTTTTGTAATTTGTTTAATTGTTAATAATCTTGAAATTATATCTTCTTTTAATTTTTCGCCTTCGATTTTTCTCATATTAATAAATTCCGTTAAGGCTTTTTCTAAAACAATATTAACATCTTGCCATAATTTTTCAGTGTCTTCTTCATTCTTTACTGGAACTAAAACACCATCATATTTAACAATTTGCATCACATCTTCAACTTTTTTAATTCCAATTTCATCTGCAACAGTATTTATTGCTTCAAAATAGCTTTTTGCAAGTGGAATATCTGTTGATAAACTGATACTACTCGTTTCGATATTTCTAATAGAAAGGCTAACTTCAATTTTACCCCTTGAAACCCTTTTAGAAACTTCCTTTTTAATTTTATCATCTAAAACAAAAAATATTCTTGGTATTCTTGAAGAATACTCAAAATATCTATGATTAACACTTTTTATTTCAATTGTTATATCTTTGCCATTAATAACTTCATTAATTTTGCCATATCCCGTCATACTATAAACCATTTTAAAGCCTCCATATTTATACTATTCTACTATAAAACAACCTTTTGTGTCAATAAAAAACAGAGCTTAACTTAATTAAACTCTGTTTTTTAATATATTATTAATTATTTATTTATTTTTAGTGTGCACAAGGCTTAAATAAACTTTGATTTGGAATTATTTCACCTTCATTTTTAAAGAAAACATTTTTATACCTTACAAAATTTTCAATCTCTAAATTAAAAGTGAATTGTTCAGCCCCTTGACTTTCGCCAAGAGCCACAGAAGCTCTAATTAATCCATCTAAAAATCTATCATCTGGGGGATTGATATCAAGCATATGAGTTGTGTCGCCTTCTACTGAAAACAAACTCCAACCAAACAAATCAGCACCATCAGATAAAATATATCCTTGTAAATCTCCTTTAAATCTATTGTTGTTTAAAAGAGCAATCACGTCTGGCTCTAAAATAGGTTTCATTGAATACATTTATTTTTCTCCTTGAAAATTTAAACATCTTATCTTTTACTATCTTTTTTTGCTACTGGTTTTCTTTGATTTGTTTTACTTGCTACCGTTTTCTTAGCAGTAGTTTTTCTTTGATAGTCTTGTCTTGTTTTTGGTTTTTTCTCGCTAGCTGCTTTAACTTGATTATCGTGCGTTGTTCTTCTTGCACCTTTTGAAGCCGCTGCTTTTAGAGCTAAAACTTCTGAAGGTTTTAATTCTCTATAAGTGCCCGGTTTTAACATACCAAGTTTTGCAGCACCGATGCTTTTTCTACTTAGTCTAACAACTTCAAGCCCAACCGCTTCACACATTCTTCTAATTTGACGATTTTTACCTTCAGTTATTGACATTTCCATAACTGTTCTGTTTTCTTCTTGCGTTACAACTCTAATAATTGCAGGCAAAGTTTTAGAGCCATCGTCTAAGTAAACTCCGTCTGTTAATGCTATTATTTGTTCTTCTGAAGCCATTGGATTAACAGTAACTCTATACATTTTTGAAACTTGGTGTGATGGGTGCATTAACGCATTTGCAAAATGACCATCATTAGTTAGTAAAATTAAGCCTTCACTATCCTTATCAAGTCTTCCCACTGGGTAAACTCTCTCTTTAATATCACCTATTAGTTCCATAACTGTTTTTCTGCCTCTATCATCAGCTGCAGTAGTTATATATCCTCTTGGTTTATGAAGCATATAATATTTATATTCTTTTTTCTTATTAAAATAAATGTTTTCGCCGTCTATTGATATGATATCTTTTTTAACGTCCATTTTATCACCTAAGCTCACAGGACGTCCATTTAATTTAACTCTACCTTCTTGTATTAATTTTTCAGCTTGTCTTCTTGAAGTGTATCCTTGATCCGACAATGCCTTTTGTATTCTTGTATCTCTCATTTTCCCTCTTATTCTAGGTAGTTTCCTTGTTTTCATCAGTATTAACAGTTTGCGTAGTATCCATAGTGTTCACATCGTCTACTGTTCCTGTTTTACTAAAAAATCCTTCCACCTTACTCATAACATCAGGCACCATGTTAAGCACCCTATCAACAGTTTGCCCACCTTCTGCAAATTGCAATAAGCGAACATTCCCTTCTTGAATAACTAAAAATCCAACTGGTGTTACAGATGCGCCAGAAGATGCTGCTCCCCCAAAAAGATCTTTTTGTTTTTGATTTGTAAAATCTGTACCGCCTGAAATAAATGCAAATGTTGCTTTTGAAACTGGTATAATAGTTGTTTTTTCATCAATTTTTAAAGGCTGTCCCATTATAGTTTGCGAATCAACTAAATCACGCATTTTTTCTAATGCTTTTGCCATTAAATCCCCTACTGGATGTTGTTGTTTTTGCTCCATATTAATCCTATTCCTTTCTATTTTAAGCGTTTTTATTTTTTGTTAAATAAGTTTTTTTATAATAAATATATTGTTTATATACATACATTAAAACAGCTAGTAAAAAGCCAGTGCGAGCTGTTATTTTAATAAAAAAATATTCTTTATCTTTTAATAGGTTTTCAAAATCAGGCACAAAAGCCGGATTTTCATAGCTAATAAAAAATTTTTCTTGTAACTTAGTGGATAAAAGATAAAAAGCATTTGTAACACTTCCATACATTTTTTGAGTTTTAAGTGGATTTTCAGAATGTATTGGTATAGTAAAACATATGTTTGTGAATTTTATCTTTTTAGCTAAAACTGCAATAAGTCCGTTTATAGAATTCACTGCATCTTTTATTATACTAAATATTTCACTAAAAGACAAATCACTTAATAATTCATCTTTAATATTTTTCTTTTCTTTTATTGGTTTTTGAGTTTTTTGCTTTGGTTTTTCTTTTATAGTTTTTTCTTTTATAGGCTTTTCTTTTATAGGCTTTTCTTCTAGTTTTTTTTCCTCTTTTAAGGATTTATAAATAGTGAATTTAAAAAATAATAACCTCACTTTTATAATTAACCCTTCTAGTTTTGTGTATTCAATAAAAAAACTTCTTTTTGAAAGTAAAGCATACAAAACTATTAATATTAAAACCAATATTATAATTAAAATCCAAAGTAAAATATTAAGAATTATACTCATCTTCCATTCCTTCTATTTTTAAATCATCAGTTGTTATTTGAACTGTTTGATTTGATGATTTAATCTTAGGTAAATCCGATAGCCTTTCAAGAGAAAAACTTCTTAAAAACACAGGAGTTGTTTTATAGCTAATTGGTCTGCCTGGGATATCTAATCTTCCAGCCTCTTCAACTAAATGCCTTGATATTAAAGTGTTTATACTAGAAGTTGAGTCAACTCCTCTCACCTGCTCTACAAACGCCCTTGAAACAGGCTGATTATACGCAATTATAGCTAAAGTTTCCATTGCAGCATTTGTAAGAGTTGTATTTTTTTTCACGCTTAATGCTTCTCTAACTAAATCTGCTGCTTCAACATTAGTTGCAAAAAATAGATTTTCACTATTTTGCATAAACACAATTCCACTTTCGATAGAATTATATTTTTCTTTTATTGAATCAATAATATATTGCATTTGCTTATTATCAACATCTAAAGATTCTTTTAATCTTTCTTTAGATATTCCATCGCCACTTGCAAAAATAATAGCTTCTGCCATTTTCAAATTTTGTTTAACTACCATTTATTTTTTCTACCTCTTAGTTTTTGTTTTTAAAGCAATTTCGCCATCGTCGCTTAAATTCATTCTTTGTGCTCTTAATAACTCTAATATGGCTAAAAAGGTTGCAACTGCTTCACTTCTTGTTTTTACTAAACTAAAAACAGTTTTAATATTACCCACTTTATTTCTCATTAAATTTTTTAGTAATGAGAATATTTTAGATTGCACAGACACAATAGGTGCTGTTACAATGCTATCAAACTTTTCAGCTTTTGGTGGTGCTTTACTTAAAGCCCTATCTGAAAGCTGTTTATAAGCATCTATTAAATCGCTAACTGGATGAATATTATCATACGTTAAATCAACTTCAATTTCCTGTGTTTCTCTAACAAACAAGCTATCACCAATAAAACTTTCTCTTAATAATTCACTCGCTTTTTTTGCTTGAGAATATTCAATTAATTGCCCTTGCAATTCTTGTTTTAATTTTTCGCTTTCTTCGTTTTTTGGAAGTAGGTATACAGATTTTAAATAAATAAGCCTTGCTGCCATATCAATAAAATCGCTTGCTATATCTAAATCTTGTTCTCTGGCCTCATTTATAACTGCTAAATACTGACTTACAATAACTAAAATTTCAATGTCTAAGATATTCATCTTATGTTTTGAAATTAAAACTAATAATAAATCCAGCGGGCCTTCAAAATCTTCTATCTTAAAATTAAGTTGTTTCACCTAGCTTTTGATTCCTCTCTAATTTGTATTACTAAAATAATATCGACCTTGCTATATCATCAATAAAGAAAGTTATATTATCAAATAAATCTATAACTGTGCTACTAAAAAATGCTAAAGGAGTATTGAAAAAGCCTAGCCATACTAAAGCTAAAACTATATAAAATATTGTTCTTTCATTTTGCATAAACTTCCAATAAAGTTTATCCGGAAGAAAATACCCTAAAATTCTTGAACCATCAAATGGCGGGAATGGCATTAAATTAAACACTGCAAGAGTTATATTAATACTCGTCATATAACTAAATAAATCACTTAGTATTGGTAAAAACGAATTATTTGGGTTTGCAAGATTTAAATAAAAGAATATTTTAAATATCATTAATGAAATAAAAGCTAATATTAAATTTGAAATAGGACCTGCTGCCGCTGATAGTGCCATACCTTTTTTTCTGTTTTTAAAATTATTAGGATTCACCGGCACTGGTTTTGCCCAGCCTATTCCTAAAAACACCAATGAAATACTTCCTAGTAAATCAAAATGTTTCATCGGATCTAGCGTTAATCTGCCTTGGTATTTCGCTGTGTTATCTCCCATTTTATGAGCCGCCCATGCGTGAGCTGCTTCATGCACTGGTATTGTTAAAATCAAAACAACTGCTCTTAAAGCAATTGTATAAATATCAAAATTCATATTTTTCTCTTTTCTATATATTTTATATATTATTCTATATTATTATATTAATTATTTGTATCCAATCTATTATATAGGTTTTCACTTAGTTTTTCAAGCAAATTAAGAATAATTTTTGCCTTTTTATTTATTATATACCTAAATTATGTTTATTTTTAAAAATTTATCAAAATAACACTTGCAAATTCTTTTAATTTATGATAAACTATTTTAGCAATTAAAAATATGGTAGTTTATTAAAAGTATCGTATTTATATTATTAATTAGTAAATTTTAGGAGGTGCACAGAATGGCAAAATGTGATTGTTGTAATAAGAGCGTTTCTTTCGGAATTAAAGTTTCCCACTCACACAGACGCTCAAATAGAACTTGGAAACCAAACGTGAAAAGAGTTAAAGCTATCGTGGATGGTTCTCCACGCTATGTTCACGCTTGCACCAGATGTCTACGCTCTGGCAAGGTAACAAGAGCTATATAATCGAAATCAAGTTTTAAAAATTTAAGCCTATTTTATAGGCTTATTTTTTTACACAAAAAACTGGGGCTATTTTAATTATTAGTCCCAGTTTTTTTATTTAATTAAAATCAGAATATATTAAATCTTTAATAGTTTGCATATTAATATCGGTTGAAGCTAATTCGTCTGCACATCTTTTTAACTCTTTAACTATAATATTTTTGTTTTTAATATCTTTTTTATATTTTAGTTTATGTTCAAGCGATGCCCAAGAATCTTGAGAAATAGTTCTTATTTGAATTTCTATAGGCATTGTTTTTTCATTTATTTTAACATTTGCTAAAATATGAAGACTCCTATATCCATTTTCTTTTGGATTATTAATATAATCTTTAATTTGAAAAACATCAAAATATTCGCTATTTTTTATCTCTTCAACTAATACAAAAACATCATCTACAAACTGACAGATAACCCTTAAACCTACAACATCATAAATATCTCTAATACACGCCTCTTTACTTACTTCAAAGCCGTATCTTATAAGTTTTTCTTTTGTACTTTCTTCCGATTTTATCCTTGAATAAATATGCTCTATTAAGCCGTTATTTTCTTTTGAAATCAGTTGCAAACTATTAACTGCATTATATTCTAACATTTTAAAATCTTCGTAATAATCTTCAAAAAAGCTGTTTTCCATTTATATAATCAATCCTCTCTTTGAGTTTTATAATTTAATTATTTATTATTAAAGAGTCACTGTAAACACAATATGTTCGCCATCTTCGCTTTTTGCTGTTATATTTCCTTTATGATTTTGCGTTATCGTTTGAGCTATTGAAAGTCCTATACCAAAGCTATTTGAAGAAGAATTTCTTGATTTATCTTCTTTATAAAATCTTTCAAAAAGTTTTGTGTAATCGCCAATTTCTAAATTATCGGCTTTATTTTTAATTGTGAATATTAATTTATTTGATTTTTTAGTAAGCGCTACTGTTATATCACTATTTTCACTTGAGTATTTAAAAGCGTTTTCAAATAAAGTTGAAAACATCATTCTAATTGATTCTTCATCACCAGTATAGCTTAAATTTTTATCAATTTCTAAAATCAAATTTTTATTTTCGCTAAGACTCTTAAAGTTTTCTGCTGTTTCATTAACTGCATCAGAAATTGAAAACTCCACTTTCAGTTTATCTTTTTTCTTTTCTTCAAATTTTGTTAATGACACTAAGTAGCTAACTAATTTATTTAATCTTTCAACCTGCTTATGATTACTGCTAGTCCATTCACTGCCACCCTCGATAACTTCCATAACCTCAGTGTTTGCTTTGATTATTGCAAGAGGAGTTTTTAATTCATGGCTAACATTTGTTATAAATTCTTTTTGTTTATTTTGTGCATTTACAATTGGTGCAACTGCTTTTTTAGAAAAAACGCAAGATAAAATAAAAACTAAAAATAATATTATTGATGATAATCCAGTTAAAACTGTTGATATCATTTCTGCTATTACAAATTGAAGTTGTCCATCAACAAAAACTATACTTTTACCGTTATCAGTATTTGATATTCTGTAAATATAATTATTAATAGTTCCCATAATATCTTCACTATTTTCAAAATCTATTTCTGCAATAATATTATCAACTATTTCTTTTGCCTCATCATATTTTTCTTGTGAAATATTATCTGTGTTAAATTCTTCTATTTCGCTATCTTTTGAAATATCAGCAGTAAAAAACCTTGTTGTATATCTTGTTTCATCTGTTATATAATCGTTCATTTGAAGTAGAGTATTCCCTGGATTGCCTGCGTTATTTCCACCAGGTCTTTGCGGAATCACCCATTCTCTTGGGAGTACGCCTTCATTTTCAGTAATTAAATCAATAACTGCAGTAGTTGAATTAATAATAAATCTAGTAGAAGCAAAATTTAAAAACCCTATTAATATCATAAGCGCTGTAAATGTAGCAAACGTTGATATTAAAATAAATCTTCTTCTTAACTTTTTTTCCATTTAATTTTCCTCCTATATTTAGATTTTATTATTATTCTAAACTTTTTCTTCTAATGAGTATCCAGTGTTTCTGGTAACTTTTATAATTATATCAGAATCAAGTGCTGTTAGTTTTTTTCTTAGATAAGAAATATAAACCCAAACAACGCTTATTTCACTGTCGCTATCAAATCCCCAGATTTTTTCCATAAATCTTTCTGTTGTTATTAAATGCTTTGGATTAACCATTAGCATTTCCATCATTTGAAATTCTTTATTAGCAAGTTTAAAAACTCCTTTTGAAGATTTTAATTCAAAACTTGCCCTATTTAATGTTATATTACCAAAGGATAAAATAGATGTTGTAACTTCATTTTTATCTCTTGTCATCGCTCTTATTCTAGCTAATAACTCTTTTAATTCAAAAGGCTTTGTTAGATAATCATTCGCCCCAAAATCAAGCCCCTGAACTTTATCGTCTACTTCGCTTTTTGCAGTTAGCATTAAAATTGGAATATTATTTCCTTTTTCTCTAACTTTTTTTAAAACCTGTATTCCATCTAATTTAGGCATCATTATATCTAAAACAACAGCATCGTAGTTTCCTGCATCTATATAATCAAGAGCTTCTTCGCCATCATAAACTGCATCTACTGAATATTTATTATGCTTTAGTAAAGCTACTAATGCATTCGATAATTCAACCTCGTCTTCACATAGTAAAATCCTCATAATTATAAATATCCTTTCTTTTGTTTTATCCTTTTTATGTTTTTATTTTTCGTATTTAAAGTGGTAAAAATCCAATCATCTCACCACTTTAAATTTAGTATATCATATTTTATTTTAAATTTCTATTATTCATATCGTAAAGCTTCAATCGGATCAAGTTTTGCAGCTTTTGAAGCTGGATAGTATCCAAAGAATAAGCCTATAAACATTGAGAATAATATTGCTCCTACTGTAGCAGTTGGATCTGGCCATGAAGGGAAACCTAGCAATGTTGAGGCTCCAACACCGAGTGAAAGCCCTAAACTTGCTCCTATTAAGCCACCAATTAAACAGATAATAACAGCCTCAGTTACGAATTGCATCATTATATCTCTTCTTGGAGCACCTAATGCTTTTCTTGTTCCTATTTCTTTTGTTCTTTCAGTTATAGAAACTAACATTATATTCATAACACCAATACCGCCAACTAATAATGAAATTGCCGCTATTGCAGCTATCGCAAGCTGGATAGTGCCTAGCATTTCTGTCATACTTTCAAACATATCTGTTGGATCAGAAACTTCTGCTGTGTAAACAGGGTTATATTCATAATAACTTTCAAAATATGTTTGTGTATATCCTTGCATTGCCTCTAAATCAGTGCCATCAACAAATGCCGCTGAAATACTTGAATATCCATCTTGAGTGTTTGCTAAATTTTTAGCTGTTGTTATTGGAATATTAACATTATAAGTGACAATTCTTGAAAAACCAGACATCATGCTTTCGCTACTCTCACTAACGCCAACTATATAAAAATATTCAATAAAATTATTAGAATAAACCTTTATTTTTTCGCCTATTGGATCCTCGTTGCCAAACATTTCTGTGGCTAAATCTTCTTCTATAATCATAACATTAGATGCGTTATCAATATCGCTTTGTGTAAAGCCGCTACCTTTAACTATATTAAACGTTGGGCTGTTTTGATATTCATAATTTATCCCTGTTGTATTTAAACTAAAAACTTCCTCGCTACTCTCGGTAGTTAGATTGCTAACTGTTTCGCTTAATGAAACATAAGCTAATTCATCAGAAAAACTTTCAGAAAATTCTGCAATCATTTCATTTGAAATATAATCATCTTCTTCTATTCTATCCGAAGTAAAAAGCATAGTAGCGCCTGTATCTTCGTCTTTATTAGTAACAGATATGGTTAAAGAGTTTGCTCCTACATCTTCCATAACATCATTAACTGATGATGTCATTGCATCGCCCACAGTAAGTATCGCTATAACTGAAGATATACCAATGATTATACCTAGCATTGTTAGTAAAGAACGCATTTTATTCGCTCTTAAGGAGGAAAGTGCTAAACTTATATTATCCCACATAGTTATCCCCCTTTGTGTCTGAAATTATATATCCATCTTTTAAAGTTACAACTCTTTTGCATTGAGCTGCCACTTCTTTACTGTGTGTAATTATTATAATTGTTGTGTTTTCTTCTTTGTGAAGAGAATGAAATATTTCCATAACTTGTTGCGAAGTTTCTGAATCGAGTGCACCTGTTGGCTCATCTGCAAGTATCATTGCTGGATTATTTCCAAGCGCTCTTGCTATTGAAACCCTTTGTTTTTGTCCACCTGAAAGTTCAGTTGGTAGATGGTCTATTCTATCTCCCATGCTAACTTTTTCTAAGAGATTTTTAGCTCTATCTTTCCTATCTTTTGCAGGCATTTTAGAATAAAGCATAGGTAATTCAACATTTTTTAAAACATTCGAACGGTTTATTAAATTAAAATTTTGAAATACAAAGCCGATTTTTTTATTTCTAATAGCTGCCTTTTCATTTTCTGAAAAATCTTTTATATTTGTATCATCTAGTATATATTCGCCTTTAGTTGCTTGGTCTAGTACACCTATAATATTCATAAGTGTACTTTTACCCGAACCACTCTCGCCAACGATTGCAACAAATTCACCTTCATCTATACTTAAGTCTATTCCATGTAAAACTTCTAACTCATTAGGCTTTCCAATAAAGTAGCTTTTTGTTATCCCTTTTAAATCAATTACTTTTGCCATAAAAATCTCCTTTATTAACCTCTACCGCCGCCTGCTGGTGCGCCACCAGTAGTGCCGCCGCCTGTTGTACCACCAGGTGCACTACCTCCAGTCATTCCGCTAGTCATTCCTGGCATCATCATTCCTTCCATTTCTTCGCTCATTTCCACTGTTACAGTTTCAACATTTAAAGTTGTTACAACTTCCATGCCTTCTTGTAATTCACTTGATGAAATTTGAGTGTAGTAGCCATCGTTTTCTAAAAGTGTAACTGCTATTTTAGTAAAGTTTTCTTCAATTAATTCTTCGCCTGTTTGGATATAAATCGATGATACTCCTGCTTCTGTTTCAACTGCGCTAAGTGGCACTACAAATTCTGATTCTTCTGAAGCTACAATGATATCAGCTTGAGCATTCATTCCAACTAATAAAGATGATATTGCATCTTTAACTTCGATTTTAACAGTGAAAGTACTTGAAGTTGAGCCCATTCCAGTGCTAGTTGCTGTTGGAGATATTTCAACTACTACTCCGCCTAATTCTTCTTCAAAAGCGTCTGTTGAAATAATTGCAGATTGCCCAACTTTAATTTTATTAATATCGCTTTCTGGTATATCGATTTCTAATTCTAAAGATGATGTATCTTGGATTTTTGCTAAAGCACTATTTTGAGTTACAATACTTCCCACTTCAGTGTTTATTTCAGTAACTTGCCCTGAAATTTCAGCTTTTATATAGTAATCTTCTCTATCATTATATAAGTTTTCTAGTTGCTCATTATCTGCTAATAATGATGCATCATTATACATTGCATCATCTGCAGTAATTTGTTTTTCTAATGCTGTATTATATGCATTTAATGTTGTGTCATAAGATTGCTTTGCATCTGTGTATTTTTTTTCTATAGTATCATAGTCTATTGCTGTTTTTGCATCAGATAATGCTGTTTGCTTTGCGGTTAAATCTGCTAAAGTAATCGCTTGATGTGCTTGTGCATCGCTTATTGCATCAGTTAATGCTGGCGAGTTTGCGTCATAATTTGTTTTTGCAGTATCGTAAGCCAATTTATCTGCTTCATATTTTTCTTTAGCTGCATCCCATTCAGCTTTTAACTCATCAAAATTTTCAAGAGTAGTGTCTGTAGGCTCAGCCAAGGTAAAAGTATCCCCTGGGTCACTTGGAACTGTTGCTTTTAATTCCGCTAATTCACTTTGTGCATTATTTAAAGTGATTAACGCTTCTTGATTTAAGCTGTAAGCTGTGTCATAATCTGTTTGCAGATAGCTTATTGCAGATACCACTTTATTATATTCAGCTAAAGCACTATCATAAACTTCTTTTGTTCCACCAGAACCATAAACAGTTGTGTACGCTTCATTTGCATCTTCTTTTGCTTCATTAAATGTGCTTTGAAGTGTTGCTGTTCTTTCTTCGATATCTTCTTCTTTTTCTAATATTTCTTCATTTAAAGTTTCCATATCTAATATAAACATTGTTTCGCCTTCAGTTACATAATCACTAGTTGAAACTAAAATTTGTGATATTTTACCGTTACTTACAGTCGAGTAAACCGCTGCTGATTCACTCGCTGCAACTGAACCTGTTCCTGTTACTGTTTCTTCTAAAGATTCTCTTGTAAGTATTTGAGTTCTTAAAAAAACTTCTTCTGTTTGTGCATTTGAGTTTGCAGAGCTTCTTACTGAAAACACTCCAGCTACTGCTAAAGCTATAACTACTCCTAATACTCCTAGTTTAATTAAAGTGCTTTTATTTTTTAACATTTTGAATATCTCCCTTTTTGTGTGGTTTTGTGATGTTTTTATTTTTCCTATGAACACACTATAAACTACAAACCTTAAACCAACTTAAAAAAAATTTTAAGTTTCAAATATTTTTTTAATAAAATATTATATTGATTTTTCTTTATGCTTAGTATATAATTTTAGATAGATTTGCCGGCGTGATGGAATTGGCAGACGTGCGGGACTCAAAATCCCGTGGTAGAAATATCGTGTCGGTTCGAGGCCGACCGCCGGTACCAAATAAATAACACCCTTTGGGGTGTTATTTATTTTTTATCTATATTCTATTCATTGACTTAGGTTATTAATAAATTTATAATTAATATAAACCGTGTTCGGATTATATGAGTAAGACTAAAAGAAATGGGGTGGATAAATGATAATAAGTGCTAGTAGGCGAACTGATATACCTAGCTTTTATGCTGATTGGTTTTTTAATAGAATTAAAGCGGGCTATGTTTTTGTTCAAAATCCAATGAATCCACATCAAATAAGTAAAATCGATTTATCAAAAGATGTAGTTGATTGTATTGTTTTTTGGACTAAGAATCCCATTCCAATGATAGATAGACTAGATGAAATTAAAGATTATCATTATTATTTTCATTTCACTTTAAATGCCTACGGAAAAGACATTGAAGAAAATGTTCCAAATAAAAATGATTTTATTATTCCTAGCTTTATAAAACTTTCTAATAAAATAGGCAAAGAAAAAGTTATTTGGAGATATGATCCTATATTTTTTAATGATAAATACACTTTTGATTATCATATAAAATATTTTGAAATTCTCGCTAAAAAGCTTTCTAATTACACCGAAAAATGTGTAATTAGCTTTGTTGATTACTATAAAAACACTAAAAATAATGCAAAAAAATTAAATATTACTGATATTTCTTATAACGAAAAAATCAATCTTCTTAAAGAATTTTCTAAAATAGCAAAAAAATATAATCTAATTTTAGAAACTTGCGCTGAAGATGTCGAGCTTTTAAATTTAGATATAAATCCTAGTAAATGCATTGATAAAGATTTATTAGAGAAAATCACTGGATATAATTTAGATGTTAAAAAAGATAAAAATCAAAGACTTTCTTGTGGCTGTGTTTTAAGTATTGATATTGGAGTTTACAACACTTGTAATAACTCCTGTTTATACTGCTATGCAAATTTTAATAAAACATTAGTTGAAAATAATTTATTAAAATATAATAAAAACTCCCCTTTACTCTGCAAAAATATTATTGATGAAAATTCTATAAAAGATAGAAAAGTTTTTTCTAATAAAATTAATCAATTAAATCTATATAAATAAAATTAATTATAAATTCTTAAATATATAATCTAAAATAAAAACCCTAGCACTAATTTTAGTGCTAGGGTTTTTTATTTTAAACTGCTCTTCTTTGTAAATCTTTTATAACGTTTTTATACATAAACACTAATATTAATGATGCTGCAACCCATGCAGATGGATTTGAAAATAAAACTGCATTATATCCAATAGCAGAAACAAACACTAATCCAACAACACTTCTACCTATCATTTCAGCAATCCCTACTACCATTGCAAGTTTTGAATAACCTGCACCTTGAACTGTGTTTCTTAAAACAAGAAGTATTCCTAAGAAGAAAAAAGATAACCCGTTTACTATTAAGTAGTTCCTTATATTTGTAAATAAAACTTCATTATAATCACTTATAAATATTCCTATCAATTCATCGCTAAAAAGATATATAACACCTAAACATAATATACTATAAACAAATGCTATAATTAGTGAATATCTAACACCTTCTCTAACACGGTCGATTTTTTTTGCTCCAACATTTTGCGCTGTGAAATTTGCCATAGTAACGCCTAATGTTTCAAGCCCTTGCACTGTTAGCATAACAATACGAGTGCCACTAGTTACCGAGGTTACATATAATGAACCTAGCGTATTTACTGCGTATGTAATTATAATACTTCCAATAGCCGTTATTGAAAATTGTAGTCCCATTGGAATTCCAACAGCTAGTAGTTTTTTTGTGTAGTCCGGTTTTAATTTGAAATTTTCTTTTTTGAATTTTAATATATCATATTTTTTTATTATTAAAATTAAGCATAATATCCCTGAAATAAATTGTGATAGAGCTGTTGCAAGCCCTGCCCCGAATGTTCCTAAATTAAAATTTATAATAAAAACTAAATCTAAAACTATATTTAATATACTTGAAAAAATTAAAAAGTATAGCGGTGTTTTGCTATCTCCTAACGCTCTCATTAATGAAGAAAGAAAATTATATAAAAACATTCCTATCATTCCAGCAAACACTGGCATTATATAATTATAAGCATGCTCATAAATATCACTAGGAGTACTTAATAGCTTTAAAATATCATGTAAAAAAAATGTTACTAATGCGCCTAGAATTATCGAAATAATTACTGTTAATTTTAATGCTGTTGCATAATACTGCTTAACATCTTCATATCTTTTAGCCCCGTATGCTTGTGATATCGGTATGCAAAATCCTGTTGCAAGTCCTAATACAAATCCTAATACTAAAAAACTTAGCGAGCCAGTTGCCCCAACTCCAGTGTAAGCCTCTAAGCCAACAAATTTTTCAACTATTATAGCGTCCATCATGCTATAAAATTGTTGAAATAATAATCCTATAAAAATCGGTACTGCAAATGTGCAGATAAGTTTTAATGGGGAGCCGATTGTTAAATCTTTTTGCATATTAATTCTCCTTTATTAATTTCCTTTTTCATATCCTTTATTTAATATCCTACTTATATTATTCCTTTATTTTGAATTTGTAAAGTCTTTTTTATGAACAATTTGTATTATATTATATTTTTTCACTATTAACCAATTTGCACAAAATAGTAATTCTTTTTTTGTGCAAATTGCTTGTTTTATTTTAAATGACAATTTAAAATATCTACTTCATCTTTTAAAATGTTACATTTTATCTTTTTGGAGTTAAATCATTTTAAAAATCCATGTAATATTTTTTAACATTTTTCTTTGTTTTTATTGATTTTATCTAATTATTATGATAACATATACATGTGTATACAAAATTTTCAATTAATTTATTCTAACAACTTTATTTTTTAGATAATTTATCTAAAAGCCTTACTATTAATTTATAGTATTTTAATGAGGATTAAAACATGTTTAACAAAAAGCACAATGTCATATCTGCAGTTATAGTAGCAATCGTTTTAACGTTTAGCATGTATACATACCGAGAAAACGTCGAAACCGATTTGAATGCTAATAATAGACAAATGTTAGCTGAGTTTTCAGCTCAGCAACAAAGCAGCATTTTTTTAGATTTGAAAGAGAATTTATTTTATCTTGATAATCTTGCTTTAGCAACCAGTCAATTAATTTCAGAAGATGAAATCCCAGAATATTCTTTTGAAATTTTAGACCCAATATACCAAACAGGTGATTTTCTTTTTAACAATATGATTATTGCAAATCTTAATGGAGATGCTATTTTATTCGATGGTAGTCCATCAAATGTTTCTGATTTTGATTTTTTTAATGAGGCAGTAGATAATGATAATGCTATTTCCTCCTTAACTTTTTCTCCATATACAAATAGCGATACAATATTTTTTTCATCTTCTATTTACCACAATAATGAAAAAACTGGTGTTTTAATAGCTGAATTTGAACCTAGTGAAATTTCTACTATCCTTTCTCCAACATTTGATGGACAAGGCTCTTATATAATTTTAGATGAAAATGGAAATATTATTTCTTCAACTGAAACTAGCTCTATATTACTAAGTGATGATAATGTATTACACTTAAATGAATATATAAGTTTTTCTGGTAATGAAAGTGTTAGCGATTTAGCTACACTTCTAAAAACATATATATCAGGAATTAGTGCAAGTATTACTGTTGATGGTGATACAGAGCTACTAAATTTTACATCTATTGAAGGCACTAAGTGGACTCTTGCAATGGCAATTCCAGAAGATGTTATTTCTAAAACGTCTAATTCAATTATATTAAACACATTTTTAATTTCTACTGAAGTAATTATAATTTTATTATCCGTTTTATTCAGCACTTTAAATATACATAAAAAATACACTTCAAGCGTTGAAAAAGTAGCTTATTATGATAAATTAACTGGTCTTATTAATGAAACTAAGTTTAAAATTGAGGCAAAAAAACTTTTAAATTCTAATCCAGATACTCAATATATTATAGCTAAAATGGATATAATTAATTTTAAAGTTGTAAATGAATTATATGATTATAATATGGGAGATAGAGTTTTATCAATTGTCGCTGAGGCTTTAAAAACTGTTGCTAGTGATAAATTCTTAGTAGCAAAAGATGACGGAGATGAGTTTTTATTATTTACAGATGCTAATCACCTAGACGAAATTTTCTCTAATCATTCAAATTATGAAGACTTAATTAATCAAGGTATTGCTGCAATTTGTCCAAGAGAATTCAAATTTAGATATAGTAGATATTTAATTCCAGTCGGCGAAAAAAATATTGATGATATTATAAATACCCTTACACTAACTCATAACCACCATAGAAAAGAACTACAAAACACTAGCTCTTTTTATGATTTTGAAGATTCACTTAAACTTAACCTTCTTCACACAGCTCATATTTGTGATATAATGCGTGATGCTTTAGAAAATGAAGAATTTAAAGTTTATCTTCAGCCAAAAAATAATATAAAAACTAAGTTAGTTTGTGGCGCTGAGGCACTTGTTAGATGGCAACGACCAGATAATAGCTTTATTTTCCCAAATGAATTTATTAATATTTTCGAGCAAGAAGGATTTATAGTTGAGCTTGATAAATACATGCTAAAAAAAGTTTGTGTAATTATTAATCGCTTTTTATCAAACGGACATCGTGTCCCAATTTCTATAAACTTTTCAAGACTTCATATGCTTAATGAGAATTTCTCTGCAGAACTTGAAACAATAGTTGATGCTTATAATGTTCCTCATGAGTTAATTGAGATAGAAATGACCGAAACTTCTATGATGCAAGATATTGAATCTTTTAAAGCTTTATTCTCAAAATTAAAATCAAAAGGATTCACTTTATCAATAGACGACTTTGGAGCTGGGTATTCTTCATTTGATTTACTAGCAGATTTAGATTTTGATATTTTAAAAATCGATAAGAGTCTTTTAGATAATGCAGAAAACTCTACAAAAAGACAAATTGTTATTCAAACTATTGTTGATATGGCAAATAATCTATCTTTAAAATCTGTTTGCGAAGGCGTTGAAACTGTTGACCAATACGACTTTTTAAATGATATTAATTGCGATATTGCTCAAGGTTATTTATTCTCAAGACCAATACCTAATGAGAATTTTGATAAACTATTAGAAAAATAATTCAAAATAAAAACTAAGCATAATA